>JAUWWG010000076.1 GCA_030616985.1 Thermoplasmatota archaeon | reverse complement strand
CCGTTTGTTTTTTTGGTTAGGAAAAAATAAGATTAAATTCTAAATAATTTTTTAACAATTATTTATTGTGCAAAATGCCTATTTATTGTGCACAACACATATTAGCATGGATTAATGTGCAAAGCCCCGATAGTAAAAACATATATAAGTAACACGTGCGAAATATTCTTCTCGTCATTATTGACAGAAGCATCATCAGTTTTTTCCGGTTCTGTATTTAAGATGTTATCATCAGGTTTAATCAGTTTTATAGACCAATCGGCAACTGGGGAGAGCATTTTATTATTATCACGACTATCTTTTCTTAAGATGATATCTCCATATATGATAGGTTGATACCAAGATAAAATCAATATTATCAATAGATTTGTTGATCATATCCTTAAGACAGAACTCGAATGTTATTTATTTTTATATGCAGTCGGGATTGGCACCAATTTTAAGCACCCAAAACCACACCAATAGCAAATACTTGGGGTGCATAAAACAGCATTTGTGCATGGTGAAATTCCGTGTTTAAATGCTTTTTTTGCCCTGTAAACTAACATCGCCTTCTTGTAGTGCCTTAACTTGCTTAAACCCCTTTGTTGTACTAAGGGGATTAAGAGGTTAAAAAACATTATAGGATCGTACTTCTATGGTTCTCTCTTCCATTTTCTTTGTTTTTATCGTGTTTTTTCGTTGAATCAGTATTTAAAGTACCTACGAGTAAACCGTAAGCGAACCCCTTTATTATTATATATATCCTGTTAAAAACGATAGGTATAACATAGTCACCTTACGTCTACCTCCTAGGTACTTTATATAGTAAAGCGATGTTTTACTAGTTTTCTAAGGTGTGACATAGTTACCTTACGGTTGGCTCCTTGTTTCTTTAAATAATAAAACACCACTCAATCATCACCATATAGACTTTCTAGTTCATTTTCCATTGAAATCAATTTCTCCCTTCCTTGTTCAGTCAATTTCAATTTACCTTCATCCATTTCCAATAGTCCCCCTCTAAATATAATGTTCTTTGTCTTTATCAAGAGATCATTGTCCTTAGTAAAGGGTTGAATGTTTCTTACCGCTTCATAAATCTTCGTTGGTGTATCAGCCCCCTCTTTTACATACTTTAGATAGACACAAATGGGATCATAACGAAGATTGATGATCTTTTCTCTGGTCTGCTTTCTTTCATCTGTTTCAAATTCCTCCATAAGTTGATCTCCCCTTATCTTTCTTGTTTCATAGGTAATTGGTAACTTTGTGAAAAGGTATACTAGTTTTATCTGGCTCACCGTTTATCTGTCTTATTCTGTCTATATTCTGCTCTATTTCGTGTTCCCTCACCATCCTCACATGTGCAAAATATCTCTTATCTTTGTATTCATATTTGTTAATCTTCTCATTGCTGATTGGTTCTTTTCCCACATACCAGACCCCAACTTGTTTAGGAAAATCCATAATGTTTGGTTCATACGTTCCAACTATGATCAGCGTCTTGTCATTTTTCATTGTGTTTGCGCCTCTTATGCCCCCAAAATGTGCGAACCTGATCTGACCAAATTCAATTCTTCTCTTTATAAGATACTCGGAGATTTTTGATTTATAATTTTTGTATGTGATTATATTCACAATGTTTTCTCCTTTCTCTAAATGATGTTTGACAACACTGTAAATAAGATAGAAGAGTCGATTACGAGATTCTGGATTTTTCAATGTTTTCTTCCAGTAGTATCCATCTGTAATCTGGATTATATTTCGTTCTATAGGAATGCTAGGTTTATATTCTTCTATTTCACAATTGAAAAGATCACCATAAAATCCAGCATCTCCTGTTGCATCTAGTATGATAATTGGCACTTCTGGTAGATCACTGAACACCCGAGAGAATTGTATGTATCTCTTGAGAGTTTTTTCGTCTTCTAATACCTCCATTCCAGAAAAGAATGGGAGATTGACATCATGTCCTGGTAGTTCATTGTGGATATCATAACAACGAAGTGCAATACATAATAATTCATCTAAGACATTCTTTATTGTTTCCTCAATATTTATTCTACGGATTAGTTCTGGGTGGAACTCTCTCCAGATGAAATCTTTTGTTGACTTTTGAGCAAAATGCTGTTCGATATCAAATTCTCTATTTTTCATCTTGTTATATGTTGCTATCTTCTCAATACTGTCAGTGAAAATGTTAACAAACTCAAGTCCAGTAATTCCCTTTCGTGATGTTGTTCTAGATAGTATTCGCTTCAATGCAAGAATAATATCCATGAATATATCAATTTCATGTGCGATATGGACTCTCTCATGTGAAATTTCTGTTAGTGCATCCTCTAACCTTTCTAGGTCGGATCTGTAGATTTTTACATCCTTCATGATGTTGTTGATAAAGTATTCATCTAAAACGAGACATTTAAAAGGAGCTATATGATGAAAGTAATCCGAGACGATATCTGTTTGTAGATGATGATGGACGCCAACCCATGATTGAATGGTCTCTAGCTCATGGAACTGAGCATAATAAGGGCAAGTGTGATTTGTAAAATGATCACAACTCCTTTCACATATTATCTTTTCACTGATATTGCATTTGTCTGGTATTCTCTTTAATGCCTCAGGGTTTAGACACATTCCTTCCTGATTCCTACCCTTTAGGTGGAAGCTATCTGGATTATTTTCGATTACATCATCTTTTGCTTGTTCATGTCTCGGAGCTAACCAAATAGTAAGAATGTCACCCCTTGGAAGTAATGCCTGACTTCCAGTGTATGTTTTTCCTATTCCAGCAGGTGGATTCACTAGGAGGATTATTTTCCTTCCTTGATTCTGCTCCACGAAATCGATGAGTTTCTTCTTGAGATTTTCTCTTTTATAATGGAGCGTGAGGTCTATCAGTGCCTTGTGACCGTTGACATCTTCTGACATTTAATCAATCCCTCCCAATAGTCTGATTTCCAAAACACGGTCAAAAGCCAGGAATAGGGTTTTACCCTTAGTAGAAAACGTAATAGAGTTATCGTGTATCTCTGTTACTATTCCACTTATGACAAAGTGCTCGTCATTTACGAGTTGTACACGTTGATTCAAAACTTTTTCAAAAATTTCTTTGTCCACACCACACACCACATTTTCTTATCTCCTCACCACCATTTCTGGTGATTATAATAATCTCATGATTTGTCAGTTCATGAATTCTTTTATTTGAAAATAAAATTTATATACGGAATCTCGTACGAATCTTATTTTAACTCAATTAATCTAACGTTCTTTTGTATGCTCTGTCAAAGAATTTTACCGCTTTTACAGTTGATGGAATGTCAGACACTTCCCAATTGACTATGCTCAATGCCAATGAGCGAAAAGCTGTTACAGAAAATCGTTTTTTCCAATTCTACAATGCCCACATTATTATAATGAAAGATTAAGGTTTTATCTCCTTTCCATCTAAATAATCCTTGAATTCTTTCTCATTGGATTTTCTTATAATTTCATCAATGCCCCAACCCGTTTTGGCTGGATGTAGAACGTCATACCAATCATTATCAATTGATAATACCTTGCCAATTTCATAATAAAGACTGCCATATGGATCTTCGTCATCTACTCTGACAATATAATCTCCTACTTTAATATCTCTCAGCCTATACTTAAACAACTCTAGTTTCTTCTCTCTAAGTGCATTTGTTGACTCAAAATATAGGTGGTGTAATACTGAATCTTTTTTATCGAGGACTTCAATTTCTTTCTCAAGTTCTATTTCAGTTTTATCTTTCATCTCACCAGCTTCTTTTTCTTTTATTTCTTCTTCCATATCTTTTTCTCTCCTTTAGTCTCGATTGACAGAGCCTACGCTAAGACAAATCGTTCTCAATTGGCTCTGAAAAAGAGACTGCACAAAGTAGAATATTTATCCGTTATATAAATTTTTCCAAATTTTCCTCCTTTTAAAGTGTACACTTAAAACTCTGGTTCGACGACACGCCAAACCAATTTTACATAGGTTGGGTTAATATAATTATTAAACATATGACGCCCTTTAATACTTGGATTAAGTTTTTTTAATGCTATTTTTTTTGTCTTCACGTATCCTTTATCCTCTAAACTCCGGACTGCTCTTGCTACTGAATGATATAGCATTTCTCCACGTGGTTTGTCAAATCTAACACCGCAAGACCGACAATATTTATCGGACAATAACGTAACTGAGCATGAACCCGTCCCTCCAAGGGTTTTAAGAATGAATTGCTCTACTTTTCCCAATCCTTTGCTCATATCAATAAAAGAAGCATTATTGCATATTTAGAATTTAGCACCCGTTTTTTTCTGCCATTTTCTTTTAAATCATCATCTTAACTAATTAATGATGCATCCTGAAATCCTCCTGTTGGACTCAATTCTCGCTTTAGCTTCAAGTCTTGAGTTCATCGGATTTAAACCGATTTGATCGTGGGTTAATATGTAATCATGCCAAGTTATCTTTAGTGAGGCTAGGGTCTGCAAATCACATGCCCTTCGGTGCAATCAGTTCATCTATCCAATGCTTTTTTGTGTCTTCTTTGCTTCTTAGTCTCCAATAAATTCTATCATTCAAGAACCAATACCTTGATTTCTCTTCTGCTGTCATATTTTTATCAGCCTTCATCAAATTGTAAAGCCTCTGCCAATCCCTCTCCCTTTCTTTTACTGTCGGAAACTTCTTAAGATATTCCTTTTCTTCCTTCTTTAAAATGGTATCTTGATCTTGTTCTACTGCTCTATAATAGCTCATGTCCTCTATTCTGTATTCCAACATTCGTATACGGTCAAACTGGTGCTGACTAACCCTATCTAGTCTTTCGTTCTGTTCCTTAAGCTGTTGAATCAAATCCTTGTACTCCTTGTTTGTACGTGTCAAACTTGAAATAGCAGTATCTTGCTCAGCTAGTTTTGGCTTATACAACTCGTCAAATTTATCCATGTCAGAAAAAATAGATAGGGAGTTACTGTATTTCTCATAGGTTTCCTTCAATGTTTCTGGAGCAAATTTAGCATATGTGTTATTAAGTTCACTTTCATGTGCCCCCATGGAATCAATATGATTCCTATTTGCTTCAGTATTCTCAAGGCATCTGAACCAAAACTTTTTCAGAGTATGAATGTGAAATTTATATCTGGGATATTTTAGCTTTGGATTTTCATCCTTCTCATTAAATGGAGATCCTGCTTCTTCTAACAGTCGCTTCCACATATCTAATGCGGTATGATATCTAAATGGGAATATGCGATTTTCTTTCTCTACTAGTTGTTCTGTAGTTATTGGTTTATCATCTTTGCTTACTTCCCATGTCCATCCATTTCCACTTTCAACTCTATTAAACTTATAGCCCTGCTTTTCAAATGATTCTCTGACAAACTTGGATTTTACGTAACTATTCCTTAAGTATTTTGGTCTTAGTTCCAACCATGCTTCTAATGCCTCTTTTGCTTCCTCTGTAAAAAAAGTTATTCGCTTATACCTTGATTTGGCTACTTCTGCTCTTATTCTAATCATTCTGTTTTCCATGTCAATATCATTAAAAGTTAAACTCAACACTTCATCAATACGAGTTCCACTTGTGGCATTCAATAAAAACAAAGCCCGCTCCTTGATACCACCAAATTGAAGTATCTGTTTCAACTGGCTATTATTGGGTATTTTTTCTTCTACAATAGTACGATTGCCTTTTAAGTGGTTCTCCATCTTTACACGATTCCAAAACTTACTTGGGAATTCAATATCATATTCAGATAAGAATTTCCTAATGCATGATAATTTAGACTTTTGTGTATTTCCTGGTCTATCACGAATTGCTAAGGCAAAATCCTTAACATCAGTTTTGTAGTCTCTTTCATTATCAAAATATTTATCTGAATCTTTTACCTTCAAAATCCTAAAATATTCTTTTAAGTGACTTCGGTACGACATTTCAGTGCTCTTGCTCGGTGCTCCATATTTTAAGAATTGGTCTATAGTTTTACTTTCCATTTTCGTACCTCTTTTTATTTATGTAATGAGCCAGTTCTTTATATATTCTTTTATTGTTAGCAAGTCTTTATTTCAACATCTATGAATTCACAAATCCGTTCCTATGCGATGAACTTGTTGCAGTCCTCAGAAGAAATGTCTCAGTAAACATATTCTTGGAAGGATCACCAGTAGGAGGCATAAGTGACAGGGAAAAATTCATACTAAATAGAATTGCAACATATGGAGGCAACATCAGACTTATTGTAAATGACGAGGAAAACGATGTCCATGCACGTTATACATTTGATCATGGAAAATATCTTGTGATTGATAATAACACTGTAATTGTAGAAAGTTGTAACTGGGCTAAAACAGGCATACCAAAAGATCCCACATTTGGTAATCGCGAATGGGGAATAGTGGTAAGAAGTGAAAATGTTGCTGAGTATTTCCTTGGTGTTTTTCTTGATGACTGGAATCCGAAGCGTTGTGATAGCTACTCATTTCATGACATGGATTTTTCAGTTCCGCCCGATTATTACATAGATAATTCGGTGTATAGAGGATCATATGAACCTCAATTTATGTCCAAAACTATTACAGGAAATTTTTCTGTCATCCCCGTCTTTTCTCCAGATACAAGTTACAAAGCAATATGTGATATGATCGAGTCGGCTAAAGAGAGTATATACATTGAGCAGCTGTACGTTTATAGAGATTGGAATAATGGAGTGAATCCTTTTGTTGAACGTCTGGTTAATAAGTCCAAAAAAGGCATAGATATCAAAGTGATATTGAATTATAATCCTCGATATGAGGCTACTAATGAAAAATGTAATCTGACAAAACAATACTTCGAGGAAAACGGAGTTGAAGTGAAATTCATTTATTCAAATTGGTCATATTTCAGTAACATCCACAACAAGGGAATGACCGTTGACAATGAATCCGTTTTAATTGCAAGCATCAACTGGAATGAAAACTCAGTTATCCGCAATCGTGAGGCGGGAATAATCATAGAAAATGAAGAGATGGCACAATATTACACAGAGGTTTTCTTCTATGACTGGAATCTCACGCAGCCGCAGCCACAAGATGCAAAGGAATCACAGCAAATAGAAAATAAAAACACAATTTATATAGTGGCTATATTTACTATGACTTTTGCGCTTGTAGCACGTGACTGGAGAAAGAGAGAATGGACATAGTAATACTTCCAATAAGTTTAGTCTCTATAATTGCCATTTGTGTAATAATTGGAACACTTATTATCGCATATGCCAAAAAGTTGCTGATAACATATGCACTGATATTTGCAAATTTTATTGTTTTCGTCATATCGGTTATTTTTCCTGAAGTGATCTATGATTTGGGATTTCGGCCAATTTATCTCTCGCCGGAGTTCATACCACAACTTTATACCTTGTTTACTTCCATGTTCATACATGGTGGTTTTCTCCACATCATTGGAAATATGCTGGTGTTTTTCTTTGTGGGGATGGCATTTGAACAAAGAATAGGTTGGAAGAAATTCTTGACTATTTATCTATTAACCGGAGTGTGTGGCGCACTAACTCATTCATTACTTAACCTTGGTTCCGGAATTGTATTGATCGGTGCATCTGGCGCAATATTTGGTATCCTTGGTGCATTCGCATTTTCATATCCCCGAGATGAAGTAGTTATGCCCATTCCTCTAGGTATAATTATGGTCTTTCGCCGTATCAAGGTAGTCTATGCTGTACTTATTTTCGCTGTGATGGAAACCGTAATTGTTATGTTAGATGTTCAGGACACTACTGCCCATTTTGCACATATCGGTGGCTTAGTTGGCGGAGTGGTTCTTGCTGCTATTATCATCAAAAATAAAAGAACAGGCACAGGCAATACAGCCTCAGCAGAAACAATATATTATGATTCATCCTATCCTCTGAAACTAAGAAAAATTAATTTTTCAGTCCTTCGAAAACTGGCTACAACTCCCGATCTTGTGGATGAGTTAAAAAGGATAGAAAACGAGACACTTCCGCAAGTAAGGGATGTCTGGCTTGAACACTTTCTTGAAAGGACAAAATGCCCCAGATGCAATAAACCTTTGAATCATTTTGATGGAAAGACATGGTGCGAGGATTGTGGTTTCAAAATCGAATACTAATACTTTTAGATAGAAAAGCTAAGACCCACCAATTCGCCAAATAACAGATAGCTAGATATGATATAGCCAGCTATCGCACCACCGCAAAGACAAGGAAGTCCGGCCTGCGGTTTTCCTTTCATCACAAAGGTCATAAGAATGGCGAAACCAACCAGCGTACCAAGCATTACAGATAGCGCCATTGGGAAACCAGGCAAGCCATTGTTAATGTTATAGTGGTATGTGGCCGTTACTAGAATCCCGGGCATTACAATGTCCCCCAACCCCATGAAAAACGCATCTCGTTCTTCACCTTCTTTGAGTTTTTCTTTCAAACGCTTTGTTTCTTTTATTAGCGAATACCCCTTTGTTTTTGGTATAACCAATAGGACCGGTAGTTTAAGATCCATGACAGTATCCGCAAGATCAATCATATGTTTAGTTTTATAGACAGTTATCGCATCATAAATAGCCAAACCAATCAGTAAAATAAGAACTAACAAAATACCCAGCGATATCCCAAATATAACAATAGCACCCGTACCTATTATAACACCACAAATGTCAATTACATACCACTCAGGGTACTTGAAAAGCGTTACAACAAGAACAATCGCAGCAATTACAGCAGCAACTAAAGCAAATTCTGAAAATATCATGGAAATAGTGAGGTGAAACAGTGGTAAAAAGAACGCGTAAAAGGAAGTATAACCCACTGCACCCAAAATAACAACCTGTATAAATCGTTTCTTCCAAAACTTTGCAATAAGTAAAATTAAAACAGTAAAAACAAGCATTATCATAAAAATATATACAATATTCATCGGATCATTTGGATTCTCAAATGCTGGCTCTATTCCTGCTGATTCAAAAGGCGTTGTAATCAACAAAGAAAGACCATGAATGAGAACGAATAAACAACCCATCAAAAAAACAGCCAAAATCTCGTTTTTATCTACGGATTTTTCTCTCGCCATTGGTTTCGAAGAATAATATTTACCTATATATAATAGCGGTTTTGCTACAAACCATTCTTTAATGGTTACAAAGAAGAATGGAAAGATAAGAGAGGTGTTGATGTAAAGTTTTGGTTTTCAAAACGTCAATAAACTCGAATTTTTCAACATCAAATGGACCCCTGTACCTAGTTTATGCAAGGAAAATATAACAAATAAAAAACAAATATAATACTAGGAGAAATACTCCTTCTTTCCTGGAAATGACATGTCCAGTATAAAGTATCGGAAACATCACAAGAGTCACAACCATAAGAATCAGCAAATTACCGATGGAATTTAATGCATTTAATGGTATAAGAAGAGCACTAGCACCAAGTATTAGAAAAATATTAAACACATTTGATCCGATTACATTTCCAACAGCAATATCTGATTCATTTTTATAGGCAGCCATTGCAGAAACCACTAATTCTGGAAGGGATGTACCAACTGCCACCATCGACAATGCAATAATCATCTCCGGAATACCAAAGAAATCTGCAATAGATAAAGCTGATTCTATCAACAGCAAAGCTCCAACAACAACACCAGCTATGCCCAATATAATAAAAATTATGTTTTTGAGCGTCTTCCCAGATTCGTATTTTTCTACGTCATTGTTTCTTTCTTTTTTTGCACATTGAATAAAATAAACAATAAATACTGCAAATAAGACGAGGAAAATTACTCCTCCAATCAAACGATGGGTATCTAACAAGCCAAAAAATGATGAGAGTAAGAGAACAATAGTCACTCCTATGATAATGGGCATCTCACGTTTTATGATGGTTTTTTTGACTTTTATTGGTCTAATTATTGCACTTACCCCAAGTACAAGTAAAAGATTTGCAACACAAGAGCCGATGATATTTCCCATAGAGATGTCTGCATGCGATTGAAAAGCTGCACCAACGGAGATTGCAAATTCAGGTGCGGAGGTACCAAATGCGACAACAATTACTGAGATAATTAATGAAGAAATACCAAGTTGAACTGCGGTTTTCGATGTTCCATCCACCAAGATATCCGAACACTTGTAGAGAAAAATAACTCCAACAATAAACGCTAGAATCGCCAAACCGATGGAAAGCATAATGACTCATAATCAAAACGGTTATTTATATAGCTAAGTAAAAGATTAACTGTCAGTAGATAAATATCTGATTCCCTAAATCCATAAAACAAACCTTTTTGTATGCATGTCAATTAAGATTTTCTGAGTTAACATGTCAAAGGGCAGTCTTACATTCATAGGTTTAGGCCTACACGATGAAAAAGACAT
>JAUWWG010000087.1 GCA_030616985.1 Thermoplasmatota archaeon | reverse complement strand
GTGCCCGCAGATTTAAACTCCCCGAATATTATATTATAATTTAAATCTTTTGGATGATAAATGCAACAGACGTACTAAATATGAATTATACTAATTCTATCCCCACGTCAATAAAACACTGTTTTTCGCATTGAAAGTAAAGTTTTAGAAAAACCTCCAAACCGCTATATCATCACTTGCTATGTTACTAGCATTATCATATGCCACGACTTTTATCGTATGCCTTCCCATCGTTTTTTTATAATCACAATATTTGTTCATGTAAGAATTTTTATTAGTTTATAGTAACCATTCACATCGATGTCCTTTGGCTGAATTGCAATGCCTAATGGTATTGTGGTTAACATGTCATTTTTCAGACTTACGCATTGATCTGTAGCACCATTTCTTAAAACATCAACGGCATAGTTACCCAAACGAGCTGCCAGTATTCTATCTATAGCTGTAGGGCGACCTCCTCTTTGAATGTGACCTAAGACCGCTACTCGTGTCTCCAGGCCAGTTCTTTTAGTAATTGTGTCAGCAATGTCCTGAGCTTTTGCTTTCCCCTCTGCCACAACGACAATCCAACTTACCTTTCCCTTATCATAACTCGCTTGGATTTCTTCGCACGTACTCTCAATATTTGAATCCATTTCAGGAACCAAAACCTCTTCACAACCTCCGGCTAAAGCCACCCGTAGTGCAATATATCCACAGTTGCGACCCATAACCTCCATAACAAATATCCTTTCAAGACTTGTTGCTGTATCTCGTATCTTATCTAGTGCATCTAAAGCAACATTGACAGCGGTATCTGAACCAATGGCCAAATCAACTCCATTAATGTCATTATCAATAGTTGCTGGAATGCCAATCACTGGAATATCGTACTGTGTTGCAAGTATATGTGCGCCTGTCAAAGATCCATTACCTCCAATTACGATCACGCCATCAATATCGTTGTCGTGTATAGTCTGAACTGCCTGTTTTTGTCCAGATTCAGTACGAAATCGCTTCGAACGAGCAGTCTTAAGAATCGTGCCTCCCTGATTGATAATTCCTGAAACCGACCGTCTATTTAGGGGTAGAAACTCACCATCTATTAATCCATCATATCCTTTCAAAACACCAACTACTTCGATATTATGATAAAAGGCAGTTCTTACTACTGATCGGATAGAAGCGTTAATTCCTGCACAATCTCTTGTCAAAATCGCTATTTTGTCCATCTTAGATCCCTCACGGTTTCATAACGTTTAATCTTTAATAAAATCGATTGGTGTAATTTTTAGATTTGAAAAGCTCAGAAAATGGAAGATGATCGTAAAACTTATTTTTAAATTGTTTAACATCTAATTTTTTTTATCCTCTTCTAAAAACGTCATAAATGAAGAAATCCATTATTATTCTTGAAACAATCTTACATTTTATTCGGCTTGTGTTCATGTTTCCAATAAAGAGATCGATAAAAATCTTTTTCAATTTTTCATCCTTACTTCCATATTTCACAAATTTTTCAGGATATCTCATAAGCAGCCTATGAAAAAATCTCAAACTCTCCAGATCCTTTCCCCATCTCTTCATCCAAATATGTTGGTAGGTTTTAAGGGATTGTGCACTGAAATCTTCTTTTTCTAAAGCTTTAGATATTACCTCAGATGCGATTTTTCCCGAATCTATTGCATAGTGAATACCCTCTCCAGTTAAAGGGGAAACAAAGCCTGCTGCATCTCCCACTAAAATTATTCGATCTGTATACGTCTTTTTTATATTTCCTATGAAGGGGAGAGGTGCTCCTATTAATTTTTTAGACTTTACCCACTTTGGTAAATACCCACGCATCTTCAAGAAATCAAGATAATTTTTAAACTCTTTTTTAATATCAATCTTCTTCATTTCATCATTAAAACCCCCAAAACCAATGTTAAGAACATCGTGCTTTGAAAAAACCCAAGCGTAGCCGTTTAGGTTTGCATGCTTCAAATTAATCATCGATGTCCTTTCTTTACCATATGCTCCATCTATGAATTCTTCTCCAACTTTAAACTCTTCAACAACTGCCATTCCAATATATTTACCCTGTTTCTTCTTTAATCCCTCTTTTTTCCTTAGATAGTTTGCGACAACATCATAAGTACCCCCAGCTCCAACAATGACTTTGCAGATGAACTCTTTATTGTTTGCTAGCTCCACAACTGCTTTTTCCTGAGTTGTGAAAACTTCTTTTACTTTACAACTCTCTAAAAATTCTGCACCAGCATCGATAGCAAACTGGACAAGCATATGATCAAATTTTTTCCTTCTAATATTATAAAAAAGTGGCGTCTCACTCAAATAATCAGTTGTATGCTTCGCAGATGGTGAGACAATTTTACTTCTAATACATATGCTCTCCAAAAAATCGCTTGGATTCTTTTCTATCTTTCCTCGAATATAATCAAACTCGGTGATGTGTTCGCAGAGTCCTCCCCCACATGGCTTGTCTCGTGGAAATTTGTCTTTGTCGATAAGAAGAACTTTAACTCCTTTTTCTGAAAGAAATTTTGCAACAGTTGAGCCAGAAGGACCGGCACCAACAACAATGACATCGTAATTCATGCTTAATCAATCTTCTTTACATCCCTAACGGGCAAACAGATTGCAGATATATAAATATTGCATAGAATTAATTAACGCATCCCAATTATCGCAGGGTATTTACTTATTTTATCAAACGTAGTCTTTGTTTAACATATCTTGTTAATAATATAACATAATATATATTTCTACATAGAACGGTTCGACATAGAAACGTTTATATATTCGCCAGTTCATTATCATACTCATGGCAAGCATATTGAGTTTTTTAGATAAAGCCGGAAAATCGAGGGGATTCCTTACGCTATATTTGCTCAATTCTTTAAAAGAGAAACCCAAATCAGGATATGACATACTTATAGAAATAAAAGAAAAAACAAGAGGGGCATGGATGCCAAGTAAAGGGACTATCTACCCTCTTTTAAAACATCTGAAAAAGGAAGGTTTTATAACAGTAAAAACAACAGGTCAACGTTCGAAAAGCATTTTTGAAATAACTCTTGAAGGTGAAAAAGAGTTACTCGTTATGAGTAAGGAGGCAAGGAAAATGCATGGAAAACTGATGCAATTTAGAGATTTGATTAGCAGCATTTTTGCAGAGGGACAAGGTGATATCGCTAATTTATTTTTTGAAATAAGAGATTTACTTCTTGACATGAGGGACAGTTCTCCTGAATTAAAAACAGAAAAGAAAGATGAACTTATCAAGATACTTGAACGTTGTCTTTCTGATTTAAAAAGAGTTGTCCCTATGGATAGATTAGAAGGAGGTAGAGAAGTATGAAACATAAACATCTAGTATTTTTTAGTGTAGTTTTTATTTTGGCAGTTCTGCTGCCCGTATGTATGCCAGTGACCTGCGCCGATCCATCGGTTATGATTGATAGTTATGAGCTTTATCCTGAGGTTCTTATGCCTGGAGACAGTGCAGTTTTAACACTGACAATTAAAAATGCTGAAATTACGGCAACCCATACAATTTCTTCTACAAGCGGTGGAACTACCACTACAACGGTAAAAACCATTGGAGCAATTATTGATAATATCTGGATATCACCTGCACAAAGTGGTGGTAACCAGATTAAAGCTACTTCAAACTATGCGAATGTAGGACGTTTGGCACCGGGAGCAAGTTTTGACATCGGTCTCAAACTGGTTGTTGATGAAAACATGAGCGAAGGATTGTATTTTCCAATTGTTTGCATTGATGTAGAAAGTTATGAAGATGTAAGATTTCCTGTCCAAGTGAAAGTGAGCAATGATTCTGTCTACTTGCTATCAACTGATGTACCTTCAACGATATCTGTAAGTGGTTCTACAGAAATCACGTTATCTGCGGTAAACGCAAGGGATTCACCTGTTGATGGGGTAGAGATCTCTCCAAAAGACGTTGATGGAATTGAGTTTACACCCGAGAGCATTTTTATTGGAACATTGGGTGCCCATGCCTCTCAAGATGTCAGCTTTTCAGTAAAACCCAGTGGAACAGGACTGAAAAATCTCTCCTTTGAAGTTGATTACAAGAATGGGGACAATGTCCATAATGATATCGTAGTTATGCCTATGGAGATCATTGAAACTCTTGATGTGGCACCAGTGCTGTATAGTGTACCATCAACCATCGAGAAAGGTAAATCTATCAGAATAAGCCTTGAGGTTTTTAACGCTAAAACAGAATCCATCACAGGTGTCATTGTTACCCCTATTACGGATGCTACTATTATTCCTTCCCAATATTTTATTGGTGCTATGGATCCAGATGATGTGTTCTCTGCATCCTTTGATCTCTACGCAGATGATATTGATTACGGTAATTATACGGTAGAATTTAAGGTATCCTTCAAACAGGGAAATAACTACTATGAAACTCCTGTTGTCAGCTCTTCATTTAAAGTTGTTGCAGCTGAACAAAGCAGTGGAGATGGGAGTCTTAGTGTAACTATTGGCATAACTGCTGCTGTTGTAATAGTCGCTTTGATCCTGTTTTTTGTGTTTAAAAAAAGGCGGAATGCTAAATGAACACGGATGTAATCATCACAAAAAATATCAGTAAAACATATGGTACGGGAGATATCAAGGTACATGCCTTGAGACATACAAACATCAATATAAAACGAGGAGATTATATTGCTATCATTGGTCCTTCTGGCTCTGGAAAATCAACATTTATGAATCTTATTGGTTGTTTGGACAAACCTTCATCTGGAAAACTTTTTATTGATGGTACTGACGTATCTCAGCTAAATGAGAATCAACTTGCAACGATCAGACGTGAGAAGATTGGTTTTATTTTCCAGAAGTATAATCTGATTCCCACTTTGAATGCTCTGGAAAACGTTTCACTTTCCACGAGTTTTGCAGGTGTTAAAAACAAGGATCGTTTAAAGAGAGCAGAGAAACTGCTTGGCATGGTTGACCTATCAAAACGCATGCTGCATAAACCTTCTGAGATGAGTGGTGGTGAGCAGCAACGGGTTGCAATTGCACGTGCACTTTCTAACGACCCATCGATCATACTTGCAGATGAACCCACAGGAAATGTTGATACAAAATCAGGTAATAGAATCATGGGTATTTTAGAAGATATCAACAACAAAGGGGAGACTGTAATCATTGTTACGCATGATCCTAATATTGCCAAACGTGCCAAACGTATTCTGAAAATTCAAGATGGAGTTGTGAGTGAAGAGAATGCTTAAGGATAATTTCAATCTTGCTTATAAAAACATCAGGGAACGAATGTCTCGCTCTATTCTGACACTCCTAGGCATAGCTATTGGTATTATGGCAATTATTTCTCTTATGGGATTGGGTGAGGGGATGAATCAGGCAGTAACTGGAGAACTTTCGTCGCTATCAGATACAATAATTGTGAGTGTAGGACAAGGATTGGATATTGGATCGATATTTAGTGGTGGTGGTCTTGATGAAACTAATGGTGAGTATCTCACTGAAAGGGATATTGCAGATGTTAAACGTATTCAGGGAATAAAAAAAGTAAGTACTCAATTATCCGGTGGTGGTATTCTTAGATATAATAGCCTTGATGTTGCTGCTTCGCTAACTGGGATGGATGTAAATGTTATGCATATTTCATATGGAATTGAGGATTTGGAATCTGGAAGCTTACTCGAGATAGGTGATCAAAATAAATGCCTTATTGGGTATAGTGTTGCACATGAGTATTTTGATTCTGATATCGCTGTTGGGAGTAGAATTAAAATAAACGGGGAGAAAAATGTTGTCAATGGTATTTTTTCACAATATGGAACTGGAGGTATTGGATCTACCGATGATCTTGTCCTTATTACATCAAGAGATTTTAAAAAAATTACTGGTCAAAGCAATATTACTTCTGCGACTATTCAAGTCTATGATGTCACAAATGTTGAATCTATTGCTGATGAGATAGAACAAGTTATCAATGAGAACCATGGTGAGGATGATTTTGTAAGTGCTACCACTATGTCATCGATTTTAGAAAGCATCCAAAATATCATAGGGATTATGCAGATGATGTTAGTTGCGATTGCTTCTATTGCGCTTGTTGTTGCATCTATTGGTATTATGAACACGATGCTTACTTCTGTTATGGAACGGACAAGAGAGATTGGCATTATGAAGGCGATTGGCGCAACAAACAAAGATGTGATGCTGATTTTCATTATTGAGGGTATGTTGTTGAGTATCGTTGGTGGAATCTTTGGTATATTGCTCGGTGTTTTTGGTTCTCAGGGGATAACAGGACTCTTGACTGCTGGACCTATGGCCGGAGGAGGTGGTGGAATGTCGCTCACTCCTATTATTTCAATTGGTTCAATAGGCCTTGCAGTAGGTGTTTCACTTGTAGTAGGCGTTCTTTCTAGTTTGTATCCTGCATGGAAAGCTGCTAGGATGAGTCCCATTGAGGCTGTGAGATATGAATAAAAAAGGAAAACAAGAAAACAATTATTTAATTCTTTTTGGGAATATTTTTTGACCTTGCTATCTTAGCTCAATTCTTCTTTAAGTATCTCATAAAACCGGTCTTTTGCAGTCCGTTCGATCCAAGGACGATGCCCGCAGTTCTTGAGCATGATAAATCGAAAGTTCTTTAGAATGGTGGACAGGGGTTTTTGAACTCCCTGGGGTGGGTGGGGATCATAGTTGCCGTGGATCGCGACCACCGGACATTTGATGTGTTGTCCAAGCTTCAGAAGTTCTCCGTTTCTTCTCATTTCTGTAGCATCCTTCCACACACTTTGATAGATATCATATGAACAATTGATTACTTCGGATTTGTGTACTATTGGATCATACGTATCGGCTTTTGATAATAATACTCCGAACTGCGCAAATGCCGTGTTTTTGTCTTCAACTGCAGGATTATTTAAAAGTTCAATGATTGATTCGGCCTCCGTTCTATCCTTCAAACTTAGGCGGTTTAACCTGGTCCGTAGAATTCTTGTAGCATATTTCTCTTCATATGGGCCACTTCCAACGAGTATTAATTTTTTTACAAGTGATGGATATTTAGCGGCAAATATAAAACTGAGCCATGCTCCCCAGGAAAAGCCAATCAAGGTGACGGGGATATCTCCGTTCTTCTCCAGAACAGTTTTTAACTCTTTGATTAATCCTTCGAGCGATATCGCTGTTTGAAGTGGTTCCAAAACGCCCCATCTATATGCGAGTTCACGTGCTACTGGAGCCATCTCTCCGCATGCACCTGGGCCTCCGTGAATGACGGCTACCATATAGGGTGCCCTTCCATATTTTCTTAGGTTTTTCATATTTGCTCTCGGTTTCATTAAAAGTTTGTGACAGTATTACTAGCGTGCAACATATAGAAATATATGAAGTTTTACGAATATGTGAAGTTACATTTTAGTAATTTGGATCGAACAAATGAGTTTTGCAGGCCGTATATTCGCTGTTATATGATACAAACGGCAAGGTTGCAAAGCAATCGTAGAGTTCTGAATCCCAATTCACTTTACCTCTTATTTCTCCTGGTTTAGCAAGGTTTAAAAGTAATTTGACCAAATAGAAATCTTAAATTCTAAAAAATCTATTAAACATTGACTTCTATTCGCCATTGAAAGGTTATCAACGATGGCTGCAGTTAAAAACGTTCTATGGTGGCTTCTTGCTAACTCTCTCGGAGGAATAAACCGAGGGAGAATACTTGAAGAACTGTTCAATAAACCACAGAATGCTAACGAGCTCTCTAAAAATTTGGAATTAGAATACAAGACAACCCGCTATCATCTCCAAGTACTTGAAAAAAATGGACTCATCACATCGGCCGGGGGCGGATATGGAAAAACATATTTTCCGTCAGAGATGTTAGAAGAAAACGCAGAACAATTTAGAGAGATTTGGGATAAAATTGGGAAAAAAATAGATTAACTATGAAAAAGATTTAAAAGGTGGAAGAAAAAGGATGACTGATATTCCGTATAAAAAAGAAATAAATCCCAAAACAAAGGCGAGAGTTGTTGTTATCGCTCTCATATTCGTTGGATTAGTTGTTGGACTAGTTGTATCTGGGATAAGTGTTAATCTTGCGAATAAAACAGTTGGAGATATTGATCCCGATACTCAACAATTTGTCCGTGATCTTGCTGATACACATTACTGGGGTATCAGTATAGTCTGCATAGATATCTTTCTTTTGGTAGGGCTCATTTTAGTCTATATCGCAACTTTCCGTAAGACAAAATCTAGATTTGTCTTTGCGCTCCTAATATTTTTAGGTGCTTTACTCATGAAATCGATTGTTTCTCTTCCCTTGCTTCATGCTTCACTTATAAAATCTATTATTACGTCGCCTGTTACCCAGGCTGCTTTAGGATCTGCTGGTTCTGGATTTGGTCTGATTGTTGTTATTTCTTACATGTTTGAAATACTTGCAATGAGTGTCCTTTTGTATCTCAGTATGGAGTAAAGGGATACACAAATACAGGCTATAACAACATTAGAAATATCGTCATTTGATGTGTGTTGGTTCTCCTCGGCCACTCTTCTTCATATTTTTGAATTTAATATGAGATGAATAGCTGAATTTTTCATATTGCACCTAAAGAAAACGGAGTTTTTAAATAACGGTTACTATTTCTCCCCATTAGTTTTAAGGGAGAGGTAAATTATGGATATGCAAAGTATTGTGGATTTGTTATCTACAAAAATACCTGTTGTTGGGATAACTATTGGAAATGTAATTACTGCATTGATTGTAATTATTGTGGGTTATTTTGTCACAATAATTATCAGTAAATATGTTCGTAAGGTAATGATTAAAGCAAAGCTTGCAGAGATATTAGCAGAATTCACTTATAGGATAGTTAAAGTAATTCTTCTTATCTTTGTTTTTTCGATTGCAATAGGTTTTCTGGGTATAGATGTAGGAGCAGCATTAGTTAGCATTTCTGTGGTTTTTGGATTGGTCTTTGGATTGGCATTTCAGGATACTCTGGGAAATCTAACCGCAGGATTTATGATAGCCATAACTAAACCATTCAAAAAAGGTGATTATGTGGATATAGCAGGTCTATCTGGATCAATAACAAGTGTAGGAATAAGCATAACAACATTACTTACTGTAGATAACAAGCGGGTGATCGTACCAAATTCTAAAGTTTGGGGTGCCCCTATTATCAATTACACTGCATTGAAGACAAGAAGAGTAGATATGAGCGTAGGAATTAGTTATAGTGATGATATCAACAAAGCAATAACAGTTGCAATGAATTTATTGAAAAACCATAAAGATGTGCTCAAAGACCCAGCACCCATGGTAGCAGTCGATGAGTTGGCAGATTCAAGTGTAAATTTGATTATTCGTCCATGGGTAAAAACAGAGGATTACTGGACAACAAAGTGGGAAATTACACAGAAAATCAAAGAATTATTTGATAAAGAAGGGATAAGCATACCATTTCCACAAACAGATGTACAT
>JAUWWG010000053.1 GCA_030616985.1 Thermoplasmatota archaeon | reverse complement strand
ATAATTATATTACATGTGACTGTCTTATTTAGTCATCAGGTGAGGAGAGTATTGAAATGGAAGTCGAAAGTGAGACTGGAGATAATATGTCACAGATTGATGAGAATAATATATTATCAATTGCAAAAAAAGAGAATGTTATTTTTGTTCGATTGCAATTTATCGACATCCTTGGCTTTCCAAAAAACATAGTGATCCCTTTAAGTAGATTGGAGGAATCGTTGGATGAAGGAATGCCGTTTGATGGTTCGTCTATTGCAGGATATGCAACCATTGAGGAATCAGATAAAATCGCAAAACCTGATCCAAAAAGTTTTGTGATACTTCCAGAAAGTATTGAGAAAAGAAAAACCGCGAAACTTAATTGTGACATTTATGAGCCAAATGGACAGCGATTCATTGGTGACGCGAAATACGTTTTAGAAAAAACTGTAAATAAAGTCAAGGAACTGGGTTATATTTTCATTACTGGCCCAGAATGCGAATTCTTTTTGTTTAAAAAAGATGGCGGGAATGCAACGCTAGTGCCTAATGACTCTGCAGGTTATTTTGATTTATCACATCGCGATCTAGCAGAAGGTGTTCGTGCAGATATTTCTATTGCTTTGGGAGAACTAGGGATACAAACATATACTTCACATCACGAAGCATCGGATGGCCAGCACGAAATAAATTTTCGATATGCAGATGCGATTACTACTGCTGACCGAGTGATCACATTAAAGTACATTACAAAGGTAATTGCTTCGAAGCATAATCTTCACGCATCGTTTATGCCCAAACCAATATATGGGTTAAATGGGTCAGGGATGCACACTCACCTGTCACTTTTCACACATGATGGAAATAACGCATTTTATGATCCCAATGATGAGAATCAACTGAGCGGTATTGCACGGCATTTTATCGCAGGCCTGTTGAAATACATAAAGGAAATTAATTGTATCCTCAACCCCACAGTAAACTCTTATAAGAGACTTGTTCCTGGATACGAAGCACCCACATACATTTCATGGGCCAACAGAAATCGAAGTGCATTAATTCGCATACCCACAGAACGAGGAAATGGCACTAGATGCGAACTGAGAAATCCCGACCTATCAGGTAACCCTTATCTGCAGTTTGCCGTTATGCTTGCAGCAGGATTAAAAGGAATGGAAGATGAACTAGCGCCTCCTGCACCTGTTGAAAAAAATATTTATGCGTTGTCAGAAATGGAAAAAGAAAAACATGATATCGGACAGTTGCCTGAAAGCCTAGGACATGCACTTTCTTTTATGGAGGGGAGCACATTGCTAAAAGAAACGCTTGGTGAACATATTTTCAAGAACTTCCTACATGTGAAACGTCAACAATGGAACGAATATCGTACCCAGGTTACACAATGGGAGCTAGACAAATATTTGTCAATTATATGATTTCAAGCCGCATCCTATACCAATTTACTCTTCCTACGTTTCATAGTTAAACAAACCTTATAAATTGGATAATGCATTCAGTTTACGAGGGTAGATAGTATATGGTATTCGAACTGCAGGTTAAAAGTAACACACCATTAGTTGGTGAAGATGATCCAGATATTGTTGCGAAGACGTTTTTTGAACAGATAGGTTATCTCTCAAAAGGGGCAGATCCTTCTATTCCCTATAAGATTTTTGCTGATTTTTTCCTTAAACACCCTACTAAGGCATGGTTTGTTGATGAAATTGCAGTTGATCTCAAGACGTCAAGACCCACAGTATACAGACATCTTAACAAACTCAAGGGTTTTGACATTCTTGAAGAGATATATGTGTTTGATGAAATTACTAAGCAGAATAAGAAAGCATATCGTATAAGATATGGAAATCTTCAAAAAGCTTGGAACTTCGTTGAGGCACACCTTAAAGTAGCGATTGAGAATTACGGTAAGACCGTAGAGCACTTACAGAACCTTATTGAAAAACAAAGGAGAGACATCAAATGAATAAAAAACAGGAGATGGAACTAACAGACGGGTCAAAATATAACATAATCTCAATTGGTGGAAGAGATAGCACACTTGAAACCAAGGGGATATTCAAAGGATTTATGACCATGGGCATTGATGAAATCGGGTTGATAATGAAACTAGATAAAGATCATGATGATATGACGGGTAAAATCAGAATCGTACCGCTACATGCAATACTTGCAATTGATGTGCTTGATGCAAAACCCAACAGTAAGAAGGATGATAACAGAGAAATGCCTCATTATGTTGGCTGAATTAAAAATTCATTTGATGTTGTTTTCTTCTACTGCCTTCATCTGTATCTTGTTTTCCCTAGCCAGCCAGCCTAGGGCACAGTAAGCATCGCTCATTTTCATCTGTGTCAACTTTGATATATATGGTATGTCGGCTTCTCTTTGTGCACGAAGTGCATTCCATATTTTACCGGCATTTCCTCCGATTTCAAAAGTCAAATTAGTTTCATCAAGCCTATACAATGTGTCGTCCTTAACTATCTTGTTTTCTCGTGCCAACCATCCAACTGCAACATAAAATTCATATGATCTAAGACTTGTGAACTCCATTAACTGAGATTCTGAAAGAGGGCCGCATGCATCAAGCATTTCCCATATTCTCCCTGCATTTCGGCCAAATTGTTCCATGGTATTTATCATTTTGATCCCATCCATCTCAAACTTTGTATTTACAATGAGCTATATGTATTTTATGCAGACGTTGTTTCTTTTTGGCTAACATTAGAGAATAATATAGGAGGTAAAAAGGAGGGGGAAATGAATGAAAAACAGTTTGTTTAAGATTGTTTTTTCCCATCTTTCAAAAACTTGAATTGATTTGCCATTGCCATATGTTTTCCAGAAGGAAAGATTTTTGAGATAGTACATTTTGATTCATTAATGAAAAAGTTTATCAGGATAAAGAGTAGTATGGCAGTGGAATTCAAAGATAATGGAGAATATGTCTACCGACTTAAATAAAATGAAAATAAACAGACAACCCTCTAGTAGATTCATAGAATTAGATGTACTAAGAGGAATCTTAATCGCCCTCATGATATTCTTTCACCTCCTATGGGATTTAGATTATTTCGGAATTGTTTCTCTAAACCATCAGATATACCAGTTCCATGAGGCTGTTCCCCCTGTGTTTTTCCTATTAGTTGGCATATGTCTAGTTGTAGGTAAAAACAAAAATCTTAGCAAAACTCCGCAAGAACAAAAAAAATACGACAGGCATCTTATCCTAAGGGGATTAAAAATATTTGGATTTGGAATGGCCTTAACAATAGTAACTGTTATATTCATGCCAGATCGTCCAATCATTTTTGGGGTATTGCACTTCATTGGCCTATCCATTATATTAAGCATACCTTTTATCAGACTGAAATACTGCAACATCTTATTTGCGTCCTTAATAATCCTCGCTGGCATTATAATAGGGCAATACCCCATTGAAAATCCAACAGTATTTCATCTGGTTATTGGGCTGCACCAAGCAAACATTTGGAGGTACACTATCGATTATTTTCCATTGATTCCTTGGTTTGGAGCGACATTAGTAGGAATTGTAGTGGGGAGTATACTCTACAAAGACAATAAAAGAAGATTTTATCTCCCAGATCTGTCAAAATATAAATCATTTACAACGCTTTCATGGGTCGGCAAACACTCACTAGCTATCTATCTGCTTCATCAACCTGTAATTGCTGGAGTGTTGTTTATTTTTGTACTTATCTGACGCATTTCAAGATAGTTTCTAGTTTCGCATAAATTGCCGTCATCTACATGTATTATACCCAATGAATTTATGACGAAGAACAGTAAATAAAGGTAAATAAAGCTAGAGTACTGACTGGTTTGTTCTCCTTGATCATCCCTTACAACCATTCGTACATTTTCTTCTTTAAAAAATAGTAAAACTTTATTTATCCAAAGTTCATTACAAGAATCGTTGGGGGAATTTGGATTAAAATATAATGGGCCTTCCATTACTGACTCGATTCCTCAATGAAGTCATTTGTAGTGTTTGGAGTGTGAGGGGGACCAAATACAGCTCATGCAAATTGAAATGATATAAAAAGCCCGATTCCCCCACACAACTAAGTAAAGCTGATTTTCAAAAAATGGATTTTTATGAGAGTATAAATCAAAAACTATATGAGGCGAGTTTGTCCACGAATCTTATAATTCGTAAGTTCTTTGAAAACCTCATCTTCCTTCAAAATATTCATTATGTCATTTGAAGAAGAGGACATCTTAATCTCCCTGGTTCGGCCATACCGCCCCTTAGAAATAACACGAGCAGTGATTATACCAAGCATGTCTAACTCAGAAATCAAATCAGCAACTCTTCTCTGAGTCAATGCATCGGTTCTTGTTTTTTTACACAAGCCCTTGTAAATTTCATATGCTTCTCCGGTGGTTATAACTCCTGTACCGCCAGTCTTATTATCGTGCTTCTCCTGCAAAAGAATGGCAAGTAATATTTGTTTGGATTGCGTTGGTAAGGTACGTGCAACTTCAATTATGCGGTCTATTTCAATTTTATTCTGGGCAAGCCTAACAAATCTCTTTGTAATTTTTGGGGATTCGCTTCGCTCCGCAAGCTCTGCAGAAATCCTTAGAAGATCCAGAGCCCTCCGAGCATCACCGTGTTCCTGGGCCGCAAGTGCCGAGCATAGCGGAACAACATCATCATCGATTGAACCTGGTTTCAATGCAATATCAACACGTTGCTTTAAGATATCCTGTAACTCTCCAGCATCATACGGTGGAAAAATCATATTCTCCTCACCAAGACTGGATTTTACCCTGGGATCTAAAAACTCAGTAAATTTCAAATCATTGGATATCCCGACCATTGAAATTTTTGCTTTTTCAAGATAGTTATTAATCCTCGATAAATTATATAATGCCTCATCTCCTTTGAGTTTATCCACCTCATCAAGAATTATAACGGTAACTCCCCCGTCCTTATCCACCAACTGCTTTAACTTGGCATACACTTCATCCGTAGGCCAACCTGTAAATGGTATACGTTCAGACCATTCATTAATGAAATGGTTAGTAATGTTTTGTAGGAGGCGGTACTGAGTATCGACAATTTCGCAATTGATATAGACAAAGTTAATGTTTTTATCAGTTTCCTTCCCCTTTTTTAAAAGTTCTTTTCCTACGAATTTGGTCACAGCCGTTTTTCCAGTACCTGTTTTCCCATAAATGAATACATTTGATGGAGTTTCTCCTCGTAACGCAACCACCAAAACTGAGGCTAAATCATTTATCTCTTTTCCCCTATGCAAAAGTGCTCCAGGCATATAAGTTGGGCGCATTGCCTCCCTGTCGATAAATAGGGCATCGGACTTTAGTAACCGGCCGAATATATCACTACTTACCGTATTTTTGCTTTTAAAAATACTCACCCCTTTCCTTTCGTAATTAGTTATAGTATATTTAATTTTATGTATTATTTCACTCCTTATTTATATCTGTTGAGAATGGTATGAGAGAGGCCCCTTCATTTCATGTGGAAAATCGGATTTCATACCTTTAAATTTAAAAATTTTTCTATAAATATATTTTTAAAAATCAGAATATTCAAATACTACAAAATCAATAGCTAGTCATAAATACTACCGTCTTCTTAAATTATTACCTAGTCAATACTTATACACTGTTGTAGTTTCCAAACGAAATGAAGGGGTCCCCCTAGCAAAAATTAAATCATAATAAAAAATTAAAACTTCTAGATATAATAATAGAAAAATAATGGTATAGTTTTAAAGAATAATTGGGTTTACTGCCCACCTATTATTACTACATCTTTAACTGATTTTATTGAGTTGAATGGGAACACTAGATGGCCTTGGTTATCTAAATGATACAACCGTGGATCCACATCATCTGAAGGTTCTATGAGGATATCCATTAATTGCCCAGTCCTTTCTTCGACAGTAGAATTCCTTAAAATACCCAAATATAAACCCTCTTCGCTCATAACAGTTTTACCTCTCAGTTCACTCTCAGTTATCTTCATTATTTTTCCCTCCATCCTATTATATATGTTTACATATATTGAATATCTTTATCTCTTTTATCCTTTTTGGCCATGCCACCACTTAACTCCTCAGTCACCTTTTTGTAATATTTTATTATATCATCAGTGATACTAGCCCTAAAACCGCTCATTGCTTTTTCAAAATGCTTTTTATTAATCTCTTTTGCTTTTATATCATCCCTCAAAGCAAGCATTGCTGCCTCTCTGCATACTCCATTTATATCCGCACCCGAAAAACCTTCACATTTACCAGCTAATTCCTCCAATGACACATCTTTTGTAAGGGGCATTCCTTTGGTATGAATCTTAAAGATTTTAATCCGAGATTTTTTGTCTGGTGCTGGTATCAGAAGCAACCTATCAAATCTGCCTGGTCTGAGTAAACCAGGATCTAGTATATCAGGTCTATTTGTCGCTCCAATAATCACCACACCTTCCATGCTTTCCAAACCGTCCATACTAGTCAAAATTTGGTTTACTACACTTTCAGTGACATGAGACCCAGAATATGCTCCTCTTCTTGGAGCAATAGAGTCAATTTCATCGAGGAAAACAATAGTCGGTGCGACCTGTTTTGCCTTCTTAAAGAGTTCACGGACAGCCTTCTCACTTTCGCCCACCCATTTACTCATCACTTCAGGTCCTTTTATTGATATAAAGTTCGCCTTGGATTCACTGGCAACAGCCTTTGCAAGTAATGTTTTTCCAGTTCCAGGTGGGCCATAAAGCAAAATCCCTCTCGGTGCTTCTATCCCCATTCGTTTAAAGACTTCGGGTTGTGTTAATGGCCATTCAACTGCTTCCCTCAGGTTCTGTTTAACATCTTCTAATCCTCCTACATCCTCCCAGGATACTTTTGGTACTTCAACAAAGAATTCCCTCAGAGCTGATGGTTCTATACCTCGATGTGCATTTTTAAAATCATCCATTGTCACTTCCATTTTTTCAAGTATTTCAGCAGGGATCGGTTTCTCTAAATCTATTTCCGGTAAATATCTTCTTAGAGCATTCATTGCGGATTCCCTTGCTAGTGCCATAAGATCCGCGCCAACAAAACCATAGGTAACATCAGCTAATTGATCTAGATCACAATCTTTACTCATCGGCATGCCACGGGTGTGAATCTGAAGAATTTCCTTTCGCCCATTCCTATCTGGAGCGTCTATTCTGATTTCCCTATCAAATCTACCCGGTCTTCGTAAGGCGGGGTCCATTGAATCAGGAATATTTGTAGCGCCTATGACAATCAGTTTCCCTCTGCCTTTTAAACCATCCATGAGTGTCAACATCTGAGACACTACACGTCTTTCAACTTCTCCGTGCACTTCACTTCTCTTTGGAGCAATCGCATCTATCTCATCTATAAATATAATTGAAGGTGCATTTTTTTCCGCATCTTCAAATATTTTCCTTAAATTCTCCTCACTCTGACCGTAAAATTTACTCATGATCTCTGGACCATTGATTGTGTAAAAGCTCGCTCCCGATTCATTAGCGACGGCCTTTGCTATAAGTGTTTTCCCAGTTCCTGGTGGCCCGTGGAGCAAAACTCCTTTTGGGGGATCGATGCCCAGGCGATTAAAAATATTAGGATGTTTAAGAGGAAGTTGGATCATCTCCTTAACTTTTTCCAGCTCATTTTTAAGACCACCAATGTCTTCATAACTAATACGAGGTCCCTCTGGTTCTAAGATTTTTGCAGCTTCCTCCCTGATATTTATAACCGTATCTTCATGTATTAATACGATGCCAGCCGGAGAGGCATGAATAATAACAAAGGGGAGAGTTCCAAGGAACGCATAATTGGGTATGATTACAGCATCGTCCTTAGACACAGGTCGTTTTAATAGCCCTTTCTTTATAAAATTTTCAATACCGCCACCAAGCCGAATCTTCTGCCCCTCTGGCAGTAAAGGGGCCAAGGTGATACTTTTAGCTACTTTTACATCTGCTTTTCTAATTTTTACACGGTCACCAAGTCCAGATCCAGCGTTTTTTCTTGTTAAATTATCAATGCGAATTATTCTTTTACCCTCGTCAGTTGGATGGGCTCTCCAAACCACGGATGCAGTGGTTTTCGTACCCTCTATTTCTATAACATCGCCGATTGATAGATCTAGTTCCATGCGTGTTTGATGGTCGATACGCGCTCTGCCATACCCAACATCCTGTTGAAAAGCCTCTGATACTTTTAAGACAGTTTCTTCTTGTTTCATTCCACTCCCACCGATTAATCAGTAGTTTTACCAAATGAAGGAAAAATCTCATATAAGTTTTTCTACCTTTCCATTGCTTTTGCAACAAAAAATCTAGTCAATATTTGCTTTGTATTTTCCCTCTGCACTCTTTTTCTCCCTCCTCTTCATGACTACATCAAGAACTCCATTCTTATATGAAGCTATTGTCACTTTAGGTTTCACATTACAAGGCAGTTTATGAATTTTATGATATCTTACTTTGGGGGTATTGATAATTATTGCAAGAGAACCCTCAGTTACCTTAAGGTTTATATCCTCTTTTTCAGCACCAGGAATATTAACCGTCACAGAAATTTCCCCATCAGTTTCTATTATGTCAGTCGAAAATTCACTTTTTTCAGATTTTCCATGTCTTTCCTCCAAGGTCATCGACCTGTCATTTTCAAATTCAGGAACGTTAATTTCTTTATGTGGAGCAATATTTGCACCAAAGCGTTGTACAAAATTTCCGTTCAGTCCAAATCTATCATCATTTGTATCTTGTATGAACTCTTCAAGATTGTCATTTCTGCACATTTTTCTCATGGATTCAAATATTTTTTTAAATAAATCCTCGATAAAATCTTTGTTTTTGCGATCTTCCTCATACGGGTTCATATTATTATCTCTCTCTATCTGTTAACGCAATAAGGATATATGTGCACATCTATAAAAATCTTCCGATTCGCGGTTCTGTAACATATGGGGGTGTCACAGTAACGGTGGCACATCGGTAGTGTTTCATTTAATCCTAGGGGTAGCTAATTGGCGAGTTTTAATAGTGGTTCTAGGTAGATATAGAATAGGATAATAAAATATTTGAATTTATAGGAGAATTTCTTCTAATAGAAATGCTTTAATATTAGCTAAATACTTATCTATATCAAATTTAATCAAGCAATTTATAGATTTAGATGCAAATGGAGAAAAGGAGAAAAACGGAAGGAAAGGAAAATATTAAGTATATCTTACAATAATATATTATGTAAGTTATATTATTGTGTGGTTGAATGAATGAAAATAGAGTAAGTGTCAAATTGATTGTCAAAGGGACTGTTCAGGGAGTAAATTACAGAAGAACAGTTTTACGTTTTGCACAGGAATATAATATTGTTGGTGAAGTAAAAAATAACAATGATACAACAGTAACAATACTTGCAGAAGGTTATAAAGATGATATTAACAAATTCATAGAGAGAATTAATATTAAACCTAAATTTTCGTTGGATGAAATCGAGGAAAAGAGAAAGAAAGATGAGATTATACAACCTCAACCGTTAATTAATGTTAAAGAGATTGTTAGAAAAGATGATTTTAAATCGGCAAAGGAAAAATTTGATAAACAAGGATTTAAAGTTAAATATGGGAAATTCGAGGAAGAAATGATAAAAGGAATAAGTTCTGGTAGCTACCAAATTGGAACATTATCAAATATCACTGGTTATGATTTCTACATTTTAGGTAAAAAATATGATAATATCTCTGTAGCTGCTTCAATATTAAATCGTAATTTTAAATACTTACTACTACTTCTCTTTTTTGGATTTTTTGTATTACTATTATTTTTTGTTTATTTTTAAGTCATGTAAATTCTGTTTAACTATAAGAACAAAAATCTGCTTTATTTTAATATTGTAGGTTTTAAATATAATGTTTTGTCAAACTTGCCAATTAGTGACCACCAACATCCTTATTATTTTTTCTCATAGGTATAAATAAGTCATCCGCTAAAAGATTTACACGATATGGTTCATCTACACAATAAACTGAATTGCCAACTAACAAAACACCTATTCCACATTCCTTATTTATATTTGGAAGTAACGATATTCTTTTATAAAACTTAAATGGGTCTCTATCAGGTAGCATATCTTCATTTACTTCAATTGCCAAAAATGAACAGCCAAAAACCCGTTGAAGTACATATGCTTGCCCAAAACCAGCACATAATTTTCTAAATGTATCACTATCCCTGATAGACTTGCATTCTACGCCAACCTTTCTTTTTGCATCAGGGTCAATAACAATTAAGTCAACACGGAAATATGGTTTATTTAATTCTTTTATTGGAAAACTTATCTTATAATTTCTCTGTGTCTTAAATCTGTAATTTGAATTTTGTTCACCAAACCAACTGATTACCTTATTGATAACTTCCTTTTCTTCCATAATATATTCTCCTACTTACTTGAAATTGCTTTCTTGTACCATAATGCAGTTTTCATCAAAGACACCCATTTGTTATCACCATCAATAGTTATTCCAGCTTCTTCACTTGGGGTTTTACCATCCAATGACATGTGTGGCTTAATGAAGTTGTGATAAAGTCTATGTCCTTCAACAATCGGGGTTGTATCTACTTTTATTCCCCTCATGGTTTTTTCACGACTTCTTATTTCGCCATGCAATCGCTCAACATGATTGTTATTTGGATGGTGTCTAAGACCAACATTGTAAAGATGTTCAGTTTCATGGATATTTGTTGGAAACTCTTTCTTCACAGCCCTCTTGTATGATTGCAAACCGTCAGTAACAATATATTTAGGTTTCCTACCACCACAGTTCTTTTTAGCTTTCTGGAATACCATCCTTGCATCCCTGACCTTACGTTCTGTTGATACCACGCTTGCAAGTTGAAAACGAGTACGTTCATCTATGACGTTCCACAAATACTCCCATGTGCCACCAATGTTTACCATCATTTCATCGGTATGCCATACTTCGCCAATATCAGGTTGAATAGTATTCACATACTCGTTCATAATCCCTATGTATTTCTCAATCCAACGGTGAACGGTCATATAAGAAATTTCAAGGTCATAAAACTGTTTAAGATGTTGCGATACCTTACGGAGTGACAAACCTCTAAAGTAAAGGTCAAGTGTCAATGCTATGATTTTTGGATTATATTTCATGTTTTCAAAATCAATATTATCTACAGACTTACGATTACATGATTTACATTTGTAGACTTGTTTACCGCTCTTTTTTCCATATTTTATAATCTTTAATGAATTGCAGAACTTACAACTTGCAACAGGGATTTTTTCTTTAACACTGATATTTTGTTTTATGTGCAAATTCAGTTGCTCGAACTTGTCACTTAGGTTTTTCCAAATCTTGACCGCACAGATATGTTTACAATCAACGCCACGTTTTAGATAATCAGGGCATGAACATTTCCAATGACGGCTTGTTAACAATCTTGTTACGGTATAGGTTCCGCATCCGTTCTGGCTTGGTACTACCCATGTGTGTGGGTTTATTTCTTTTGGTTCAAAACCTTCCTCAAGAAGTATCATTCCTCTAGCTTTTCTTGCGTTTATCATTTCCTTAATTTTACAATTATTTTCACTCATTTCGGTCGCCATATCTATAATGCATTGAGAGTATATAAACTTTGTGGTACCACTTTTAAATATGTAAACTTTGATACAAATTATTATGATATTACAGAAACAAAAAGCACGGGAATACAAAGGAAAACCGATTTATAAGTATGTGGTAGTGATACCACCAGAGGATATTAAAAAACTTGGGTGGAAGGAAGGGAAAAATTTGGAAGGAACTATTGTTAATAATAAAGGATATTTCTTATCATGAAAAAAATAAAACATTATTTTGCCTATCTAATCTTTATAGGTATTATTATTATTATAACTTTTTACTCATTCGTAATAGTAACTGATATTAGAATACCTCATCTTAATCCCCCAGATGAAGAAAAATTCATGCCAATCCCTATTGATTTATATCTTAGAGATATTACTGGAACACCGGACATTGAGATTTGTCTCTTTGTACATTATGAAGGCGTTCTTGTTGCTGGCAAAGGAGTTACCTTAACTGCAATTGGTTATATTAATAATCCCGAAGCAACGAACATAACACATATAAATATCGGGTTAAAACTTATGGAGTCATATCCTTATCAAACTGACGATAGGGGAATGCCTATTAAACCTATACTCAAAATTATTAATGATGGAACAGGAAAATTAACAGGAGACAGTATAGAGGTTTACTGGACAAATCCTGGTGATTATTATCCCACAATTGTTATTTATACAAATGATATGATGTATCCGCATGAAGCCTCTACAAATGTCATAAATATTGCATCAGAAAGTACATTATTAGCTGAAAAATATAACCGTATCAATATGGGATTAAGCATTGCATTCTTCTATTTTGCATTCATTGGAGCTATTTACTTATGTCTTGAAATTTTTAAAAAAGATAAATCAAGGAAAAAATAATCTTATAGTTGCTCCTATAACAATTATAATTAATCCACATAATCCAATTATAAAAAACACATATTTTAACTCATAACCTAGATTATATCCTAAAAGTATTAACAAAAGAAGAATTAAACAAAAAATATATGTTCCTATAAGCATTAAGCATTTCCATATTTCACTTTTATTTTTTAAAAAATATTTTTGAAATATTTTTTTGACAAGGATGGGCATTTAGCTTTAGCCACCTCCATCAAAATTTACACACTTCCTAGGGGATGCACTGTCAGGGATTTGTTGTATTGCCCCCCAGCATCCATTAATTACTTCATTCTCAAAATTGTCTCCAAAAAGTTGATTTTTAAGAAGGAGAGATGCCGACCCAACAAAAAAGATAACAACATAACTAAAATTACCAATTGAAGAATCGGCATCCCATAATGTTACAAAAAATCTGCTTTTGTGTTCAAAAACTAAAATACCGTCATTGTTAAAAACTATAGTTGTATTCAATCTATATAACATAACTAAAATTACATTTGAATTTGAAAAAACATTATGCACAGCATTCTTGGTGTGTTGAGGAACAGCATTGAGATGTGCTTGGGGAGTGGTGTTTACATGTTTTTTCTTGACTTTCAATGTATTACAAAACTGTTGAGATGGAAAGATGGAAGTGGTTAGATATAAGGCAAGATGGTGGAGAGCAAATACACATATCTTTGAAAACATGTGGGCAGGAGATTGAGTACTCGCTCTGTGATTCTGATATAAACTTAAATAGTTTATATGGGGGAGAATGGGTACACACAATTGGATACGATGGGAAGACATACAGGTTAAGCGTCTCAGACTTAACCTACGGAGGTGGTTCAATGATAGACAGTAGCAACCCTGAATATGATAGTGGTTGTAGAGAACCACTATACCCGACACCAACTCTTTATGATTTGCCTTCCATGCCATATTATAGATAACCCTTCTTCTCCCTCTCTCTTTAGCAGTTAAATCAATAAATTCTAAAAAAGTTATATGAAAGGTGTCTCCACCGCCAAAAGTAGATTTTGGCGACCTACTCTGAGTAACGGTAGAAACACCAATATCTAATAATTTTTTGTGTTTAAAATGTTTACTAAACCACCGATGTGATAAAATTTTTGAAATAACAGGGTTAACACCACTCATGCGCCACCACCCCTGTGCACCCACCAAACGTGACAGTAGCCGATTCGCTCCACTAAAAAAGTAGCAGTTCTTTGGCGTTTTTTTGCATTGAAAAATACTTCAAAATCCAAATTTTAAAACAAAACATAACAGATTATGATCTTAGAAAAAGACCATATGAATTAAATCCATTCTTTTGGGCCGTTTTCGAACAAGAATATGTAATACCAGAAATCAAAAAACTGATAGAAAACCAACAAACAGAATGGATATAATGATAAATGAAAGGTGGAAATTTTGAAATGTGACTAAAATGGGCATTTAGAAAAAATCTACAAGGAGTTAATTTTTTTTAATAATTCAATCATTTTTATATTGAGTAAGTCAATCAATGGTCCGCGTTCCACATGATAAAATTCGTACTTTATTCGATTGATAGTTATATCAGAAGTTTGACTTCTAACATTTTCCAATATAGCTTCTAAAACAAATTTATGAATACTTCTTAATTGCGCCTCATTATAACCAGTGCTTTTATATTGATTAATATTTCTTTCAAATCTTTTCTTTTTTATTTGATTTTTACACTACAAAATCAACGATTTTGCTTACCT
>JAUWWG010000047.1 GCA_030616985.1 Thermoplasmatota archaeon | reverse complement strand
CAGATTTATTGATTTATTTACTATCAAATTTTCAAAATAAGGTGAAGACTCATCATAAACAAATGCAGTATCTCCATTAGACGCATTGTTTATTGCATCCTGAATACGTGTATAATTTCCAGGTCCACTACCACCAACATACAATGTTTTACCCAAAAGAGTCAAGACAAAATCATATGTTGTATTCTCACCGATACTCATCTCTACCCAGATAGTTTTATATCCTGTTTTAGAGGCACTAACATTCCAAAGACAGAAAACAATTGGGATATTGTCGATGTAATAATATCCAGAAGAATCACTAACATTCTCAAAATAATTTTCACCACATAATGCACGAATAATAGCTCCCTCTATTGGGTTCATGGAGGCATCTTTGACATAGCCTGATAAGGTTCCGGTCTCATCTACATGGATGGTATAAACCTTATTTGTCTCATAACTAGAGGTTATTGGTATTAGACTTGAAAGTAGGAATAGAAGAATAATCCCTCCAGTTATAGACTTTCTAAACATTAGTCTCCCCATGTATGTAATACATTAGCATGGCTTAAATTTTTCCACAGAGATACATTTTATAGATTATAGTGCTAGAAGATATCTTAGTACCAGGAATATACGTAGATGTTGCTCAAGGAACTGTGGGAATAATGGATGGATATATGGTTTAGATTTACTATAAGGTTTTATCAATGGATACCTATCCTGATTATCTCCAGCAGGAATCTCATATGGAGTATCCCAAATGCCCTTGAGCCATTTCTTATGAGCATCTGGATATTTTTCTTTATAATCATCCCAGTAATTTCCTTTTTTTCCATTGTTCCATATGTTATTGCATTCATCCCGACCGTTGATAACATTATCAATTAAATTGTTAGAGTAGATTCTATTATTTTTAGAGCTATAACGAATGTAAATTCCATACCTGCTTTTTTCAATAGTGTTCTCCACGATATTGTTATTATCTGAAGAATCAATAATAATACCATCGTCTGTGTTTATCATTTTATTTTTCAAGACAGTGACCCTAGAGGAACCCAGGAGAAGAATACTAACAAAAACCTTAAGTGGAGTTGTACTATCTCTCACAGTATTTCCCACAACTACAGAATTATTAGATAGGTAGACTCTTATTCCAAAATTTACAGCATTTTCTATAACATTATTGACAACTGTCGTGTTTTCTGAACATGTTAACATTATTGCCTCATTTAAATTCTTGATAAAGTTATTCTCGACATCATTTCTAGAGGAAAAATCTAGATTAATCGCTGTCCAGCCACCAATTATAACATTATTATAAATCTTGTTATTTCCCTTAGAATGTTCCCAAAAAGTGCCAATCCAAACTCCTATATGCTGACTATCTATTACATTGTTACCACTAACAATGTTGTTATTAGAATTTTTTGGAATACGAATACCATATGAATTATCCATCACTATGTTGTTTTCAATATGGCAACCACTACAAGATTCTAAAAAGACCCCATAATGTCCTGGTGTTTGAGGATACATGGAACTGTTTTGTATTGTGAATCCACTAATATGAACATCGCTAGCAATAATATATACGACGTCTCCATTTTCCATTCCATCAATAACTGTTGCATTTTTTCCCTCACCAATCAAATTTATAGATTTATCAACAATTACATTCTCATAATACGTCCCGCTATACACAAGGACGGTATCACCATCACTAGCGTTATCAACTGCATCTTGGATTTTACTGTAGTTACCAGGTCCACTCCCGCCGACATATAACGTGTTGCCTAAAAAGGCCAATACAAAGTTATGGGTGGTAGTTTCATTAATACTCAATAAAACACACTCGCTTCTGTATCCTTCTTTAGAGGCAGTTGCATTCTTCGAGCACCGACAGATAGGAATGTTTGTAACATGATAATATCCAGAAGAATCAGTGTAGTTCTCTTCGTATGTTTCATGGAAGTACACTCGCACTTTTGCTCCCTCCATTGGGTTCATGGAAGTGTCTTTGACATAACCTGATAAGGTACCGTTATCATCTATATGGATGGAATAAACCTTATTTGTCTCATAACTAGAATAACTAGATACAAGTGGTATAATACTCGAAAGTAAGAAGATTAGAATAACCCCCCAGATTAGGATATTATTTTTCATTAAAATCAACAATAATAAAACATTAAGGGTAATGCAGTTGAAAATAATATTTGTAATTTCCAGTAGGTGAATCAGGTCTATAAGGATATTGTTCAACCAGAAAATTTACATAAAAGATTTTAGCACCACTGAAATCATTTGGTGCAGTAACTGATAACCATACTGTTTTTGCTTCTCCCACAGTTATTTCAATAGATGATGTGTCAAAATATGGACTCCATAGTAAAGGAATATTCCCCACTTGTGGAGTAATTCTTGATATTTTATTACCAGTATTTTTGATATGAATCGGAAACTCAACCTCTTCAAGAGGAGGTGTAATAATAGATTCAAAACCAGATAATTCAATTCCTGGTCTAAATTCAGGTGTGAATTCAATTGATTCCTGATATGTATAGTCATTAAGTCTGCCAATGCCTTCACTTGATGCCTTAATATCTATCCTATAAGATTCAGCGGGTGCGGTGTCATATAAGAATATTATTAGATTTGTTGCAAGTTCATATTTCCCATCAGAATCAAATGGAATATCTCCAAGTATTCTAGGTGAGGTGAAATAAATATTAGCCCAATCAGGTTTATCTTTAACTTCTAAATTAAAAACAATCATTGGTGAAATACATTGTCCAAAAAGAATTAGATTTTTAATTATCCATGGTAGAAATAAATAAAAATCAGGAATATCAGTCCAATACACTACTTTTACAGGTATATTTATTCCTTGATTTAACGGTACAGGGTCATTTAAAATTGATAAATCATATTGGAAATCAAGATATAGGTTATAAGAAAATAAAAATGGATGTGGCAATTTTTCAATCTCATTACAGATATTTTTATCAGCAATATTGCTAAATACTATTGGGTTTAAACTAATCATTATGAATATTAGAATAATCCCTCCAGTTATAGATTTTCTAAACATTAGTCTCCCCATGTATGTAATACAGTAGCATACCTTAAATTTTACTATAAAGATATATTATCTAACAAATGTTGTATTTTCTACTGATTTCATTTTCAATTCAGCCATTACCTTACCATATATTCTCTTCAAATCCTCTTCACTCTATCAATTACAATTACAAAAAATAAGTAGAAGGACAGGCTGAAAGAGAATCAACCCATCCCAATGGTTAGTGAGTTTCCTATTTGGTTTCTTCTGTTCTACAATATTATCGATAATCCCGGCTGTTAATACTGCGTTGGTCTGTAGCGTAGCGTAAGACCCGCAGATAAAACAGGCGTCTAGCTTTTTTTAGCACTTTATATATTGTTTCTTGCCGCGCGCGGCAGGCCGCCTAGAGTCTGCCTCATAAAGACGCGACAGGAACAAAAAAATATGATAGTTTGTAATAGTGGTAGCTATAAAAAACCAGCAGGTGACACAAGGAACAACTGGGTGACTATGATGTTTCCAACTAAATGCAGATTCAACTGCTTCGGGAAACAATCGCATATTAATACGTGTACTCAGGCATTCCGGGATCTGGAACGTTTTGGGTTTGAGTTCGGCGATTTTGGTTTCGCTGGAAATCATGTTCATTTCCCGATAAATGTTCCAAAAAAATATTCATTGGAGGATGCTGAGATTATGCTTAAATCCCATAGTTCTAAAAAAATGTTTGAAATGCATCCTGGTTTTAGGAAGTGTTATCCGCGTGGGAGTTTTTGGAGTGGGTATGAACATCATGAGTCAACAGGATTGAAAAACTTGGAAGAATCAAGTGATTATTGTAGAAATCAGCAACTTCATCATGGTGTGTTTGTCGTTGATGACTGTCAACAAAGATTGCCATGTTGAATCCGCCGAGCGGGGATGCGGCATGACCGTAGCCCCAAAGGGGTGTAAGGGCTTGACGAGGAAGCGAAGGCGGAAGGGGGTTATAGGGGGCTTGCCCCCTATTTCACTTGAGAAACATCTTTGATTTCTTTGTATAATAGCTGAGCCATTCTGTTGGAATGTTTGGCGTTTTTTAACCATAAATCATTAGAAAAAAAAGCTTCAAATTGTGAAGAAATAAAACGCATCTTTGATGGCAACTGCATACCTTGTTTCCTTATAAAAACAAAGTTTTTTGATAATTGTTTGTTGAAGAAAATAACTGCTTCTCCAAACATCATCCCATTTTTTGTCCCGCCAAATGAAAGTATATCAACTCCAACATTCCCTGTAATGTCCTTCATTTCAACATCGAGATAAGCAGCAGCATTGCATAGTCTCGCACCATCTATATGGAGTTGCATTTTATTTTTATGAGCGAAATTAGAAAGTTTTCTGATTTCTTCGGGAGTATAAACCGTACCAAGTTCAGTTGGCTGTGTTATAGAGATGATTTTGGGCTGAGCACAATGTGGGTCCCCAAAACCGAAAATATGTGGTTTTATCTTGTTGATAGTTAGTTTTCCATCAACTGTTGGAACGGTTATTAGCTTACAACCTATAAAGTTCTCCGGACCACAGCATTCATGAACATTAAGATGAGCAGTTTCAGCACAGATTATAGAATTGAAAGAATCAGTAATTGTTTTTAATCCCAGTATATTCGCGGCAGTACCATTATAAACAAAGTAAACTTCAATATTACTGCCGAAATATTCCTTGAATTTTTTAACGGCACGTTTTGTATAATCATCATTTCCGTATGCATTAGCATGTCCTACATTTGCAGATATGATTGCTTTTAGAATATCCGGGTGGACACCAGAATGATTATCGCTTGCAAATCCTTTGTTGTTTGACATAGTCACATCAAATTCATTTTCTTTTATAAATTCTTCTAAGTTGCAAAGCCAAGTAACATCGCTTACGTTTTCTAAAGAGAGAAAAAATCAACTTTATGTCATATGTTTTGAGAGAGATTTACATTTTTCAACAAATTATACTTTATTGTTTGCCAACAGTATATTAAATAAGGTTTTTTTGGAAAAAATCCTCAAAAACGTTAGCTTTATATACTATTAGCGGTCAATGATTAGCACGATTATTGGATATATTTTTGTATATATTTTGTTAATGGTTGATAGTATAACAATATTTTAAAAAATTTGACAAATAGTCTCTTTTTATCTCTGTAGACTTCAAAATATACTATTTATAGGTTGCTAGGATATGACATTCAGGTCAAACACCACTAACTAATGGTCAGTATTATATCCTCAATCTAAAGATATAGTGGGGTATGTTGTATATATCGCCTATGTAATGGCTGCAAAGCTTTCGGGATTAAGAATTTCCATTATCCATTCGATAAATTGAGTTATCACATCGATAAGGGTCATTATTGCATCGATGAGAGCCAATATAAGATTTCCAATTTGCATTATATTCAGAATGAATTGTATTATTGAATTCAATAGTTGAATGAGAAAAAGGATTATGGCAATTATAGTATCGATTATTCCTCCAGGTTGAACATTAAAAGAAATATCTTCTAATTTTTCAGCACAAACTCCGAATTCCCCTTCAAGAATCACTCTCTTTTGTTCAATTTCACTTACAGTCTTCATCAATGGTGTACTATGTACCTGTGGTACAGCCGTAGCTGTAGATACCATAAGCAATACGACAGCAATAGCCCCCAATAAAATCAAATTCTCCTTCATTTCTTTATCTTCCTTTATATTTTAAATCAGAAGATAGAATTTAAATGTTTTCCATAATAGGTATAATGTCCCTTATACAAAATACTTACAAACCCTATTTGTATCTGAAAAACATAAGGGTGAAAGAGTAAAAAGTACCTTACAGAGCATTATCCCTCCTTATTCCCTCCTGGGAAAAGAGTATTAGATTTAAAATAAAGAAAAAGAAAGATTAGAGGTTTTAGACTTCTATTGTAATCCCAGTAGTTGTCGTAGCAGTGGGAACAGATGTGGGTGATTTTCTAAGAATCTTAGAAATAACGGGTTTATGTCGATAGCTTTGTTTTTTGGCATGCTGACTTCTAATGTTGCCCAATCGCTCTCTTCCCCATAATAATCAATGGCTCTAACTTCTATATTATAGGTTCCTTCACTATTCCAGACATGAGTATAATTTTCTGATGAATCAGATGCAACGTAGTAAGGCGATTTTTCCTCAGCTCCATCTCCCCATTTAAATTCAAATATTACATCATGTTCATTAAGGTCTGATGACATGAAAGTATAAGTGTATTCTTCCTCTGAGTTTCCAGAAATAGGACCATCTATTACAGGTGTATCCGGAGCTTGATTCTCCCATGGATTTACCAATGGATAGTGATCTTGGTTGTCTCCACCTTGGATTGAATATGGAGTGTCACCTATTCCATCTCCGTCATTATCTGAACCTGTGTAGTCATCCCAGTAGTTTCCAGCATAGAATTCGGAATCCCAGTGATTATCACTGTAATCTTTTACATGAAAACCTGAATTGCCCATGAAATTGTTATTATATATTATACTATTGTCAGACTCATACATTATAAATAGACCCCATACATTGTTTTGGATATTGCTCTCAAAAATACTGTTATGGTTTGATGAATCATGAAGATATATTCCATTTTGATTATCTTCTACAAAATTTCCAAAAATTGTATTATTATCTGATTGAACATCTACACCTGCATCTTCCTCAAGAGTTCCACTGTTTTGAATTCTAAACCCATGTAAAGTCACCCAATCACCAGTAATAACTACAACGCTTCCACTTCCTCCGCCATTTATTGTGGGTGTTTCATAGGTCACAGGAACCACTGCAATATCATCCTTGTTTATTAATAAATTCTCATTATATGTTCCAGGAAAAACACGAACAGTATCACCTAGATCAGCTGCATCAATTCCATCTTGTATATGTTGATATGGATGCTCATAAGTTCCATCCCATGGTCCTCCTGTATTACCATCATCAACATAATGGTTACGTTCTTCGTCATCGCCAGGAAATGGGGGTAAACCCCCTTTAGGTTCTGGAATATCAAAAGGTGCTACACGATTAGAACGTTTATAATCGAAATGGAAATACCAACCATGACCTCCAGTTGGAGACATATCATCAATATGATAAGTAACCCATGGTCTTTTCATTGATGGCTTTTTCCATTCAATAGTCACCTCATCACATATATCCATCACATCCGTAGGTGAACCCTTTGTATCAGTAACCCTATGTATGTGCCCTTCAGCACCGTCAGTTGTATTAAAATCGGTACCTTCCATGTCACTTTCACCAATAGGATTCGGAAACCACTGTGTAAAATCACCAGGTGGTCCTCCAAAAAGAATGGATTCTTGCATGATGTTAATGTTTATAGCTCCAACAATGGAAGTTGCAATCAATAGCGTCATAACAAAAATTCCAATTATTTTCTTTTTCATTAAACATATCTCCTTTTGTATTTATAATCAAAAGATAGAATTTAAATGTTTCTCCGAACGTTTTTATTGCAACATTTGTAACAATAGATGTTAAAACTGATTTTATTTCCCCTTATCCTTAATCTACCATTTCTAAAACATCTGTTTCTTTATTAAATCGTGTGTTAGTGAACTCAGGTTGAAGAAGGTTTAATAAACTGAAAAACATGATTTAGTAATTACCTTGCCTATCTAAGCGTAGTGAATTTCAATATTGCTCCAGTCCCTCTGAGTTTTGAAACAACACCATCTAAAAATTTGATAACCTCTGGAAGTGTAACATTTTTCTTCCAATTATATACAAACTCATGTTCTCCTAGAGCTGGTTCAAATCCCATGCCCCTCATTTTCTCAAATATCACTGAAACTTTTTCTCCATCGGCACTGTGAAGTATTTCTACATACGTTTTCATAAGTTCACCACATAAAACTTATATCTAAAATTATTTAAATCTGATGTGTCAAAATGTCAAAATGACATTTTTACAAAGTAGTTGAATAATATTAGTCCTAAAACAAAAGAAAATAAGTTTACTGCTGTGTATCAGCCCTTGTTATTTATTTGAGAATTTGTACGCTGGTAATGTTTTAGTGTCTATCACACCTTTTATTGATCTAATCTTTTTTACAACTAGCTCTCCAATTTTATCAAAGTCTTCTGGTTCTACCTTAGCTATAAGATCAAATTCCCCAAATAAAGGGTGGACTTCAACAATCTCTGATACTTTTGAGAGCTTGGTATATACCTCATGTTCATGTGTTGGTGCAGTATTTATGAGTATGTAACCTATTGCCATGAGCTGCGTATCTTTCGTTAACTCTTTAAACTTTTAGTCTAAAAATAAAGAAACGTGTTATTCGTGGTTATATGTCTTTCTTATTCGTGTTTTTCTTTCTTTTTCCCTTTATCTTTATATCTCCAACCATAACCTGGGTATCTCATTGCTTTGAATTTTTTTAAAAATTCGTCAAACTCTATTGATCTACGGAAACGAATTACTCTTACTACTTCCCCTGTTTTTTCATCAAATAACTCGATTACTTCTTTATATTTCGTTCCCACTCTGCGCATTTTCCTTCTGTACCTACCTACAATTTCACAACATCTGTTTCTTTAAAAAATCTATTTAGATAAAGAATCTGTTTCATTCACGCCACCCTACTATACACACAATCAATAAGGCAGTTATCAGTATCATCAGTATGTTGCCAATAATGTAAATCAAATCATTATAATGAATATTTTTTTGTTTCAGAATATCTTGGTTTATGTGGAGTTATTTGAGCCCTTTCTTCAATAAATAGATTATTTCTTTTTAATAACTCTGCCTTATCATTCATTATTTTCACGTTATCTTCTTTCTATTTGTTTACTTCCACAATACGGACAATACATTTTATCTGTCTTTGTATCAACCATAGGATTGCCAAAGTCAAAATTACACTCATTACAATGCCATACCATCGGCATAATCATTTCACCTTATCCTTATACTGTAATTTATCCAACAAAGACTGTTGAATTTTTACCATTTCTCCATTTTCCGGTAGTATATCCCATTTAACCAAGTTAATCAGAAATTCCTTTTCCTCTTCTGTTACATCGATAATCACTTCTATTTCACCTTATCTTAAATCATGGGATAATTCTGTGAGATCACCAATATCCTTCCTATTTCTCTTACGGTGATTCAGATAAAACTCCATCATGTGTACGATCTGTTGACTACAGGATCTATGTTCTTTCTCTGATAAATCCTTCAACATATCGTCTTCCTTTTTGTTTAGACTTATTGTCCTTCTAGGCATTTTGTCGTCTTCATTCATAATAAATCATCGACATATAAACTAATTGCACATATTTAATACTTTATGCACATATTTAAGTAGTTGTAGTCTATTTGTATTTGTAAAAACAACGGAGAGATATGAAATGGAAACAAAAACAATAAAAGATATTGAGGCAGGTGAGAAATTTGAATGGGAAGCAGAGACTAGAAATCCAGTTATACCAAGTTATGAGATAACCATACCTGATTATGTAGCGTCTCATATAGGTTTAGAGGAAGAAGGGGATCGAGTGGTTTTTTGTGCAACGAAACATAACGGTGAAAACGTTGCGATTATGAAAAAAGCCGATGGGGAGTGTTGAAACATGATCGATATTCCAATACCAAGAACCTTAAACGAGCAGGTAGAATCTTTCATCAAAGACGATGCTGTCAAAAGAGAATTTGGATATACCTCAATCCAGGACTTTGTAATAGAATCAATTGAAGGGGAACTCTCAGCAGATAAGGAAATTGTCCTAATGGATTAATAAACCCCCTCTATCTCTTTTTTCTTTTGATGTTGATATGATAAGAAACAAAATATTAACCATACCATATCTATTAATATATAACTATATTTTCAATATCAGTCATTTCATAATTATTTTGAGATAGGCAGATTTACCGCCTGAATTTTTTCCCATCAACCGTTTCATTGTATGCAAACAGAGTGAGAAATTCTTAATTGAGAACTATGCAGGTATTAATGCATGCACAAATTATATTAAGTCAAATACGTTTTTTGTTTTATGATGGGATGCGAATTTAAAACTCAAGTGAAGCTTGACTATATCCAAGATTTTGAGATGATGTTTGAGAGGATGAAAATAGATCGTCCACGCGAGGCTGCAGTATACTATGCAACTCTTGTGATAGACTGCCCAAAAGAGTTTTCTGATTTTTTGAAAACTGCTGAGGATTTGGCTAATATTACCCGACGCCCTCTTGAAACAGGACGGGCTTCATTATTAAAAAATGGACTTATAGCAAAGGTATTGTTCTCCCATGAAGCAGATGAAGATTTCGGAAGAGAGAGTTACCTTCCAGTACACCCAAGAGCAATATGGGAAAACATCAAAGATGACTTAAAATCAGTCATTGTAGAGGATACATATAGAGCTATAAAACACCATTTGGAAGAATATAGTAGATGCTATACCAGTAATTTCAAAAAATATGGCATAAAACTTAAAAGAAATGGTAATGTGACCCTACAATACAGTGCAAAGTGGATCTTATATACCGCTCTAAATAACTGTCTAGATGAGAACAACAACCTTAAAATGCAGGTTGGCGGAGAACGGTTGTTTGAAGAACCTTTTATAAAATACTTCAAGAAATTTTTGGATTTAGACACAAAGATTCAGCTAATAGTGGATACCAAGGATAACATAAATGCTGCAAAGGAATTGAAGAAAACCTATGGAGATAACCTTGATATAAGATATTTCTCAGAGGAAATATCTGGAACGATACGTAACTATGTCTTTGGAAAAGAAATGGCAGTAAATGGCATCAAGATCCTTCCAGAAAAAAGTAGTGAGCCATCATACGTTGGCACAGCATATGTTAATTTAGAAGACATCGAGGTTTTAAACAATAAATTCAACAGCTTATGGGATATGGCAAAACCTCTAAAATAATTCCAAGAAATCCAAAATTGGTTGATAATTCTTTTTATTTAAATCTAATCGTTTCAAGATTCATTGGAGCAATTGTATTCAGATTGAATTTCTTATGCATTGTAGAAGAGAGATCGAGACATTTGGATTCTTCCCCATGACCAAAAATAACCTTTTCAGGACGCGGAGACATATTATTTATATAATTGAGAAGTTGTCTACGGTCACTATGTCCAGAGAAACCATCACAGGTTTCAATGTTCATGTTCATCTTAATGTTGACTATATTACCACCAATATTTAGAGGTAATTCGTCCCATCCCCTCTGAATTCTTCTCCCTACGGTGCCCTCAGCCTGATAACCAACAAATATCATCGTGTTTTTTTTATCCTGAGCCCAATCCTTGAAATATTCCATGACTGGACCGCCGTTCATCATACCACTCGTAGCAAGCACAATGCATGGATCTGGATCTGCGATTATCCTCTTCCTCATTTCATGATTTTCAACACGCACAAAAATATCTGACAAAAGAGGGTTTTCTCCCTTTTGGAATATCTGAGCCCTAAGTTTGTTGTTAAGATACTCTGGATACGCTGTATGTATCGCCGTAGCTTCCCATATCATTCCATCAAGATACACAGGAACTTTTGGTATCTTCTTTGCCCGCATAAGATCTTCAAGGACAATCATAACCTCTTGGCTCCTGCCCACCGCAAAAACAGGTATTAAAACATTTCCTTTTTTCTTTAAGCACCGTTCGGCAATGTCTTTAAGATTCTGTGTAGCTTCATTTCTACTAGGTTGAAAATCATCTCTTCCCCCATATGTTGCTTCCATGAAAATGGCTTCAAGACGAGGGAAGCGATTAACAGCAGGATTAAACAGCCAAGTACGTTCGTATTTAATGTCACCGCTGAAAGCAATATTATAAAGCCCTTCACCCACATGGAAATGAGCGGTTGAAGAACCTAAGATATGCCCGGCATTGTGAAGCGTGAGACGTACGTCGGGTGTTATATCAGTAGTATCACCATAATCCATGGTAATACAATGCTTAATAACATCACGTATGTTCTCCGCAGAATATGGAATTTTTCTCGCATCTGCAGCCGCAACTTTAAGGTAATCCATCTGAAGCAAGGTCATCATATCTCTAGTTGGGGGCGTACAATAGATAGGTCCATCAAAACCATATTTGTACAACAACGGTACCAAACCTGAATGATCGAGATGTGCATGAGTAATCACAACAGCATCAATTGTTTCCAGAGGTAAAACCTCTGGAAGATGAATATATGGAGAGCCATTGCTATCAGAAGAAACATCAACACCACAGTCGATCAATATCTTACTATCTTGTGTATGAAGCATGCTGCAGGATCTACCTACCTCTCGAAAGCCACCAAGAGCCACAACCCTAACAAACCTTTCCCCTTTAGATACACCCCTATGGAGTTTTCTACCAACTTTGCGCAATATCTCTTTTCTCTCATCGCTCATCGATCTGAGATAGCCACGGATTTCCTTTACTGTCTTAGATTGGATTGGAGGAGTTCTGATAATATTATGGGCCCAGTTTACGGTTTTCCGTATTTCATTGAGAAAAATGCCCTGTTTACCAATAGCAACACCTGGTTTCATGACTTCAATGGTTACTTCTCCCACATCAGGCAGGAAATAGATGTTGGTTATTTCAGCATCCTTCGGAATTATGTTTCTTATCTTCTTCTCAGCTATTTCTATGTCAGATATAACTGAAGGATCTGGACGTACAACAATACGTCTCTGAAGCAACTTAGCTAGTTGTCTCACTAGATCTTCATTAGAAGCAAATTTATCAGGATGCTTTGTATATATAACAACCAATGCCCCCTCAAACTCTACGTTTGAAACATCAATGCTTGGTGGGATAACGCCCCGTACTTTTCCCTTAGTTTCTCGTAAAACATCATCTACAGTCATTGTATACCCTTTACAATTTTTTATACTCTAGATATCTAGTATTTAGAGTAAATTATAAGAAATAAATATGATTTTTCGCCTACTTTGCAAGTTTATCCATACGTTTTTTTATCTCTTCTTCGGGAACTTCTTTGAATCCCTCTTTTGTTATAACCGCAACGTTTATCATGCCACCTGATGCAGAATCTCTATTCTTAGCTGCAGTTATAGCCCTTACAGCAAGATCTATTCCTTCATCCGCGGTCATATTATCTCTATAGTTATCTTCCAGAACACCAAATACATAGGGTGAACCAGAGCCTCCAGCCGTGTATTTATCAGGTATCGCTCCACCCGCAGCATCTAGCGAATATACATATCCTCCTGTGTTATCATACCCGCCTAGTATCAACTGGACATAATACGGAGTGAATTTTCTTTGATTCATTATGTTTGACATTAGTGTTGCTGCACTCTTAACAGGCATCCTTACAGTTCTTTTTAATCTATATAAATTAGCCTCTGCATTAAGATAGCGAGCAAGAACTTGTAAATCTCCGACTAAACCTGCAGTTGCCAGTGCAAGATGTTCATCAATCTTATATAGTTTCTTTGTGGCTTTATGGGCAATAAGTGTTCCCATCGTCGCTCTTTGTTCAGTTGCAATTACTACGCCTTCTTTACATACCATTCCTAGTGTGGTAGTACCCGTCTTCTTTAAATCTTCTGGTGCCATAATAACTCCTCAAAATCAGGAAAAATACAAGCTAGAATCCTACAAGCTTTATATAAAACTTACGCAAAGATTTACTTTTGTTCAGAGAACAATGCAGCAACTCTATTTACCTGATCCTTATGTGCCAAAACAGTTACCTTATCTCCAGAGAATAGTTCTATGTCATCGGTGGGAATGATGAATTTGCGATCTCTTTCAACGGCAACTATTAGGCTCTTCTTTGGTAAACCTATATCAGTTATAGTCTTTCCAGAGAGTTTCGAATTTGAATTAATCGGTAGACGGAATATTTCAGCATACATTCCTACATTCATATATTCTTCCACAGTTGGATGTTTTATCGATTTATAAAGGTGTTCTGCCATGACAATATTAGGGCTTTTCACCATCTTCACACCTTTTTCCATGTACATGGGCTTACTCTCTTCCTGATTTACTACTGAAATTAGATGTTTTACGCCTTTGTTTTTAGCAAGAGAAACCACCATAAGATTCGTTGCATCATCATTTGTTGTAGTTACAAGCACATCTGCTTTTTTTACCTCTGATTCGTCTAGCGTATCTTCCTGAGTTGCATCGGCATTTATTGCTACTGCATCGTATTTTCTTGCAATTTCTTCACACCTTGCTTGATCTTTATCGATTACTATGACGTTGTGGTTTCCATCTTTTAGGGTCAATTCGGTTAATCGCTTACCGATACCGCCCGCCCCTACAATTACTATATACATATAAGTCCCCAATCTTTAAGCTGCTGAGCAGGTAAATTTATAGTTGTTATTAAAACTTTTGTTTGATTTAAGCCTCAAGTATTATTTAATATACTTTATAGTGATATAAGCTTAATTAGTTAATGTCAAAGCTTAAATGATTGCATGATAATAAGTATCATGGAAAATATATTTCGTTGTGAATAAATTAATTTCCGCTAAATTTTGATGCAAGCATTATTTTGTAAATGTAGTTTGCATATTAGCTTTATTAGTTAATGTCAAAGCTTTAATTTATATATCGTGCTAGATTATATCACTATTTGTGTGATAGATATTATCATGCATTCTTGTCAGATTTTCCGGCCTCTTCTAAAACCACTTCACGTCTATTCAGAATATTTCTAACTGTAGTAGAATACCAACTACTTTTTTTATTCTCTCTCGTGTATCTTGTGGGAATACCGTCCGTGTTCAGAGCTGTAGCTATTTCACTATAACTCTTACCATTCTCCCTTAATTTCCTCATCTTAGTAAGTACCTTTTGTTCTTCCATATCTTTTATGAGCCTTGTATTCTTCTTTCTACCACCAATATCATCAGATAGTATCGTGTAACCATATGGAGCTTGCCCAAACCATTCATTCTTCATCTTTTGTTTTACACCAGCACGAATTTTAGATGCTAATTGCCCCCTGAAAAACTCGCTGTAGGTTGCTAAATTAGTAAGTAAAAGTCTGCCTTGTTCGCTATAAATATCTATATGTTGTAAATTATGTATATGTAGTTTTACGCTATAGCTCAGTAAATCATCCATTGTATTAAGTAAATCTTTTGTAGATCTACTGAACCTGTCGCTATCGACCATGCAAATTCCATCAAAAAGTTCGTGTTTTGCATCTGTAATCATCTCCTGGAATTTTTCTCGATTTGTATCTTTTGCACTTGCTTCATCATAATAGGTTTTTACCCATTTCCACCCCATATCTTCTATCCAATCATCTAAGGTGGATTTTTGCCCTTCTAAACTGTAACCCTTTGATTGTTCGCCCATACTTATCCTTATATAGTATGCTACTTTATATTTGGACATTTGACACCTACCACATATATGAATAGACCATATATATGAAAAGTCTTACTTAAATTTTGTTATTGAAAAGAGTTACCTTCGGCAGTCCGAAGGTAACCATAGGATAGCTTATTTTTCCAATTTTTGAGTCGGACGGCCACCACGTTCGGCTATTATGTCTTGGATTTCATTAAAATCAGCCATCTCAATTATTGGCCTATGGCCACTTTTATAGACATATTCCTGCCAATGAAGGTATCCACAATAGAGCGGATTCTTAAGTATTGTAGAAACAGTCTTTTTTGCCCAAATTCCCTCTTTTTTCGTTGGAATTTTTTCATCGTTAAGCATTTTTGCAATTTCACCAAGGCTTCTTCCATTTTTGTACCAGGTGTAAATGTTTTCAATTACTATTGCTTCATCCTTGTTAATAGATAAAAATCCATCAGAATAATAATAACCGTATGGTATGTTAAATCCTAGCACGCCACCATTTGTTTTTGCTTTTTGCTCCATTCCAATGTAGACACGTTCACCAATTTGTTCAGACTCCAACTGAGCAATCCGCTGAATTATATCCATAACGAATCTCCCCATGGCTGTTGACGTATCAAGTGATTCAGACATTGAAACAAATTCTTTTTCTTTTTGTTTAAGATATTCCATCATTACCATAAAGTTCTTGGAATTTCTATGTATTCTATCCATTTTAAGGACGAGAATTGTATCCCATTTTTCCATTTCTT
>JAUWWG010000012.1 GCA_030616985.1 Thermoplasmatota archaeon | reverse complement strand
GTCTCTCCGCATCCTGGCGGTGCAGCAGCTGCCAAGGGTGGGGTTGTTCGCCCATTAAAGCGGATCGTGAGATGGGTTTAGACCGTCGTGAGACAGGTTTGTTGCTATCTTCTAGAAGCGTTGATGCCTGAGGGGAAAGACCCTTTAGTACGAGAGGAACAGGGGTCTGCAGCCACTAGTTTACCAGTTGTCCGACAGGGCAATGCTGGGCAGCCACGCTGTAAGGGATAAATGCTGAAAGCATCTAAGCATGAAGCTCACCCTAAGACGAGGCATCATAGAACTCGAATAGAAGATTCGTTTGATAGGGCTAGGGTGTAAGCATGAAGCTTCGGCGACATGTTCAGCCCGTAGCTACTAATCGTTCATTTACTGGCTCAATCGTTAAACAGGTTGTGTATTGTCATAAATTCAGGGTAATGGTGGTTTGACGGTCAAAGCGGCGGGGAAACACCCGGTCTCATCCCGAACCCGGCAGTTAAGCCCACCTGCGTAATTCTCTGTACTATGGTGCGAGAGCCCATGGGACGACTACCCTCTCTGAGGGCTTGAATCCTTGACCTAGGTGGAGAGCCTCGGTTGACTTCTTCGGAAGTCTTCTGCGGTAAACTTCACTGCTTGAAAGTCATTGGTTCCCGGTACGCTGTCAAACCACCTTACATTTACATTACTTTTTTTCAAATGATTTGTTAATTTTTTAGTTTTTTATTGAATTTATCTTTTCTCGGAAATATTCTGAAAGTTCATGCTACATTTTAGTCTTTCAAATCTGCTTTTTTTACAATTTTGTGCAAAATACCTTATATATTTAGTTTTTTTCCTATTTTGCACAACTTTTCGATAAGACGCTTTATATACATAATTATAACATTATAATTAGGGGACATTAAACAGATAAATGCCTTGATAGAAGTAGAAAGAAAATCTGGGCGTGTGATGTAATGGACCTTGGGTTAGAATCGTATGCTTTCCTGCAGGTAATGATGGCAGTGTTACTGTGAGTGAGGGGCAATACGTAAAAATGTTTAGGCGTGATCTAAACATTAAAATCTAAAAATAAAAAAATATATATACTTTAAGCAACAGATATAGATGTAAGAAGAGGTGAAGTTTGCATGAATAAGATATTGTTGGTATTATTGGCAGTGTGCATGCTATGTGTAAGCATGGTGGGGGCTGGTTTATCTCAAATGGTACAAATAGGCCTTGAGGATGATATTGTTTATTGTAGTCTTTCAACTGAAAAAGCAACAGCACAAATCGCAAAAATCGCAGATAAATATCTAAATTTGGATGAGGACTATTTTAAGCCATGTCAAAAAACAACTGAAAGTACTATTGATCTACCTTGGGTCGACAGTTTAAAAACTGGTCTTTTCGAATGGTGGATCAATGTAAAATATGATGGAACAGAAAAATCACAAAAAATAGAAATCCCAATCAATGAATTTGATGAGTTTCTGAAAAACCCATTATACATGAGGGAATATTATTTTGATGTGGATTCTGACAGTGATAATGATGTACAAGTAAAAATTGGGTTTTATAAGGCCACTGTTTTAAACATGCAGACTTATACTGATACCAGCGGACTGGCAACCAAAATAATTATAAGGACTTGGTTCCCAGATGGCACAGGGATTGAGGATGACGATAAAGACTTTCAGGTCTGGTCTGAAATACGTCTTAACTATGGGTTATTCAAAAAAACTAGCGCTAAGGACTCATCACCTTCTATTGGGAACCCACTATCCACTATGAAAGATAAAATAGAAAATGCTAAACCTGGATTTTCTATGGGGGAAATAATAAAAAGGATGTTCCAACAAAGACAAAATAAAATTTTTACTCCCTTTATAAATTTATTAAACAGGATTCAAAGTCGTTTACAGGAGCACAATAATAATCATGAGGTATCAAGTGATATGGATATTGCTCCCTTGGCATCTGATGATGATTGGGTTTCGATAGGTATGGGTTATCATTCTTTAGAGGGTAACAGAATACCGCAGGTGGTTGAAAAACATTTTACCTTTGCTAGAGAGAACATTTTTAATCCATCTATTTTCCAGCATGAGATGTTTCCCGGTGGGAATGATCCCTATCAGTTAGAGTTTGGATTCCGGGCGTATAATGCAGGTACCGCTGATCCAGAAAATACAGCATATGATATTGGTTTTGGTGTTGAATTTGAACCTGCGGTGTATATGCGTACACAATTTATACCAATTGGCGGATATGTGTATTATCATTTTGGTCAGGATAGCCAATCTAGTCAGACTAGAGTTACATTTCTAGCCGATATTGTTAAGGGAAGCGGGGATGATCTTCCACTTCTGACGTTAGTTTTTGATAAAATTGATAGTAATCTTGGTAGATCTGGTAGCTGGATTAGTTTTGATCTTAATTTGAATGGTTTTGAATATAAGGCGAGTAGCAGATTTGATGTTGGTATCAATGTTGGTGCTCCAGATATATTTGATGAGAAAGTTCAGATCAAAGGTCTTCCTTCAAGTGTTAAATTTGAATGGGGTGTAGAAAATACTGATTTCATAATTATACCTCATATCAAATTCCAAATCGGTCTCGACGTTTATGCAAGTCTAGAGATGAATGATGTAATAGATAAAATAATAGTTTATTATCCTCGCACTAGTGGTTATCCAGAAGATGCACCTAATGCACCATTCCTTGAGGTTACCGGTATACCTCAATCTAATAGAATAGATGTAGGGGGATCAATAGATATTGTTAATGGCAGTATTTTAAATGTTGATGTTTCAAGTAATATAGGTCTTACAATGAGTGGAGATATTGACAGTATATCTGTTTATTATCCTAAGGCTGACTGGTATGATGCAGATGTTGAGTTTATAACATTGCCTCATGGTCTCCCTGGTAAGATGTCAGCAAATGCTCAGGTAAAATTGGGAGTTGACATTGATAATCTTATGAATCCAAGTAATTATATTTATGGAAAGGTAAGTCATGATTTCAGCGATAAAATCGACGCGATAAATATACTCCTTCCAGACTTTGAAGATCCTGTCGTTAGTTTTACAGAAATACCAGCATATGGTGAACTTAGAGGTGAGCTTTATTGGGCTAGATTGCAAGGATATGCATATTCTTATCGTAATTCTAATGGAAAACCTCCTGACCCAATTACGATTAATTTCGAATATGATTTAGATGGAGATGGATTGAATGATTTTAAACTATATAACAAATTAAAGATACGCGATGGACATATTTATACAAGTTTTAAGATAGGTACTCAGGGACATTTCTACTTTGATACTTCCAATAAAATGCTTGAAGACGTTTTCCGCTTTTACAATTATAATTCGGGAGATTCATTATTGATCTCAGTTGATGAAATTTCAGCTGATAACCTCCGAGCTGATTGGGATATTGATACATCTGGCGAGCAAATCCAAATAAATAATCTTGATTTTGATGGTATTATTGACACGTTGAAAGGCTTTGATTTCAGCTTGGATTATAATGGCAAATCTGCATCATTTGATCTTGATTGGGTGATAGGTGAACAAGGTAATTTTGCAATAGAACTTAATCAGGATAATGATATGACCCTTGATTTTAATGGTTTATTCCCAAATGCTACTGATGCCTTTATCCTCGATGGCGAAATAGTGTTATCAAAGAATTTCAACTTTGACCTGGAATGGAAACTGGATATTGGCGAAGATGCCCAGAACCCTGGCTATTTTAGAATCAACAAGTACAATGATAATGAAAATATCAAAGAGTTTGACTTGTATTTTACAATTAAGGATGGTTCTGGTAAAGAAGTCTATGGTGTTGATATTTACTTTTTAAATCCGAAGATATATCTTGATTTAGAGTGGTATTTTGACATTGATGACCCAATTCCTCCATATGTTTACTACTGGTTAGATGTTGATTTCTACGCTGATTCTAAAGATGTAAATTTGTTATGGACTGATCTTCAGGGTAGAACTGATTGGATTGAGGTGCTTTAATGAAAGATGATAAAAAATTATGGAAAATAGCTGCTATCTTGTTACTGTTTTTATTGGTAACAGCATCAGCAGCACAGGCTATTACAAAAGTAAAAACAAAAAAAGACATATTCCTAGAAGATGAAAAACCGTTTATTATTACTAATTATGATGATGAGGTTTATCAATGGGTGGACAACTTTGACAATGGTCAGAAGATAGATATGAGTCTTTCAGAGGATTATGTTGTTGAAAACGGGAAGGTTGGGATGGATGAAACATATACTTGGTGGACTGATCCGTCTTGGACTCGGGCAAAAATCATCACCCTTGATAGTTCAATTAGTGATAATAATGTTGCAATAAAACTTATCGTTGAGCATGACAGTGACATGCGATCAGATTATGGTGATGTCCGATTCAGGTATAATGCTGGTTGGCTTGAATACTGGATAGAAGAAAAAAATCCCGATCCTCAATATGCAATTATATGGGTAAAAATACCATCGATTTCTCAGGGAACGAGTTATATGTATATGTTTTATGGGAAACCAAGTGCACAGGATGAAAGTGATTATTGGGCAGTCTTTGATGAGAACAGCTGGCAAAGCGAACATGTCCATGATGAACGAGTGACAACTCATTGGTATAAGGAGGGAGCATGGGATCCAGACGTTTGCTATGGAGATGGTAAATTTCTGGTGACATGGGAAGAGGGAACTGGTTTTGCACCTCTTCAGGGAACTATCTTTCAACAGCAAATCAGAGGATGTTATTACAATACTGATGGTGATCCAATTTCAAATCGATTTGACATCGTTGATGAACTAGATGAAACCCCCCCATACAGATATGAAAACCCAGCATCTGCTTATGGAATAAACGGTAAATTTTTCGTAGCCTATGAGGCTTATACTAACCCCATTATCAATGAATATATAGATCGAGATATAGAAGGCGCAATAGTAAGTACTGCTGCTGATGGTGCTAGTGATAGATTTGCTATTTGCTCGGTAGATAACATTCAAGCTGATCCCCGTGTAGCATATGATCCAAACCATGATAGGTTTTTTGTTGTATGGGAGGATGCTAGATCTGGTACATCAAACTATGACATCTATGGTAGAATGTATGATTCTAATGGGAACTCTGTTGGTGGTGAGTTTTCCCTTGTTCAGGGCACACCTAATCAGGCTTTAACTCAGTGTGAACCATGGATCGCCTTTGACAATGCGAATAATCATTATATGGTTATATGGGAGGAATCCACTGATCAACCTGATACTGGGCCATTTGAGATCTGGGGTCAACTCTTTGATTGGCAAGGGGGTGGATTAGGCAGCCCACAACGAATATCTCAATTATCTAGCAGTAGCACCGATTATAATTTCCCTAGTGTCGCATTTTGTGAGTTTACTGAGAAATTCCTGGTTACTTGGAATCAGGCTGATATTAGTTCAGGTGACTTTAGTGGTTATGTTTATGGACGTTTTATAGATGAAAATGGTAACCTTGATCCCAGTGTTATTACTATTGCAACAGGTCAATATTGTAGAACCGATGTAGTACCTTATCTTAGTACTTCGTTTTTTGTAGCATATGACAACTGGGCGGGTAGCACTGGAGATATCTGGGGTAAAATGGTTAACAATGATGGATCTGTTAATCAATATACTATTCAGTTGTCAGATGGTGATTCTGATCCTTGTGATTGGGTAAATATAGGTTCTAGCGGTAGTAAAATATTTGTTGCATGGGAGGACACCCGATTGATTTATCAAGATCCGTTTGATGATAGGCCTGATATTTATTCAAATGTTTGGTCTTTGAACACACCAAGCGGATCAGATGTATCATATGATTTTGGTGACGAAAAAAGCTTGGTTTTAAATGCACATGTGGTTTCAGTACCTATAGCACCTGTTAATTGGCAAGAATGGTGTGAATTTGACGCAGTCAAAACAGGTAATGTTGATTTTGATATTTTGGATGCAGACAACCCTGATCAGGTGCTTAAATCAGATGTATCCCCTGGATATAACATCGAGAGCATAGATAAAGCATCTATTAGATTACGTGCACGGTTTAGCAGAAATGATCCATCCTCGGCTCCAACTCTTAATATGTGAAGTGTGACTTACTTTGGAAAGGATGAGTTACCGCCTGAGACATGGGTTAGTGATGTTGTGGGTTTAGAAGGCCTCAATGGTTACTATAAAAGTGAAACAGTAAAGATATATCTTGATGCAAAAGACTACCCAGAGGATACTGGTAGTGGTGTCTATAAAACCTGGTATCGTATAAATGATGGTTCAGGCTGGGGTCCAACTTTGGAGTACAACGAGTTTATTGAGCTTGCTGCCCCTGGAGATACTAAACAAGGAGCTTGGGAGGTTAACTTCTGGTCTGAGGATAACAAAGGAAATGTGGAGGATAAAACCGAAACGCCGAATACGCGATCAATAAAAATTGATTGGGGGATACCATTTGTTACCATTACTGAACCTGTAAATGAGCAGAGATTAAATATGGGATTCTGGATTAGAGCGACTGCTGAGGATAATGTCGGTCTTGAAAAGGTTGAGTTTGATGTTAGTCCATTTGGGGAACGACTGGGTCTTCCTTTAGAAGATACAGAACCACCATATGAATGGTATTGCGATGTTGAACAAATCAAAAAAGCAAAATCTATGGCTGCTATACACTCTGAGAATATCGCTCTTCTTGATAATGGTGTTAACCTCTGGATTCGAACTTTTGCTTATGATTACGCAGGACATAGTTATTATTCTGAAATCGTTGTGTATATTACTGACTGGGATGCCGTAAGCCATAGTATTGACATAGTCCGCATTGATCATAGGCCTTTGTTAAATACTTTGAAACTTGGTTTTGCTTTAGATAGTACTTTAGATGTTGAAGTGCCAGTGTCAAACCATGTTGATTCAGTAAAATTTGTTGCAACGAAGATGTTCAATGGAAAAAATACGGTTCTTTGGGATGATGACTTGTCAAATGGTTGCATTGCAAATTTTGACATTCCAACCGGTTTCTATAAAATTACTACCTATGCTTATAATGATGATAAACAGATGGCTGCTGATGTCATAGCCCGAGTTCTTTACATTGCTAGATAGTAAAAATGGTAAATATGGGTAATACTGCGCTCGGATACTTCGTTTTGACGATATAAGTTGAGAGTATTCGACAGGATTTTGTCTTTCGGCTGGATTGGAACGGCATGCACTGTATAACTAAGGCCCATAGTGGTACAACTAAACAAATTTTCTGGGTGTAGCAGATACATATGTGTTGAAGGCTGAGTGATTGTTTGTTGCACTTTGGAATGATGAAATATCAGAAAAAGTCCGTTAAGATAATGTTTATTCCTGCCCGATGGGCTCATTAATCCAGATGAACTTGCTGGATTAGTAAAACGAGGTGTTTAGATGGTATTACGGTAAGAATATGAGGTGTTGTGCTTTCAGTACATCATTTAGTTATGCATCCTAAAAGAATTACAGAAGGGGTTTTTTTCTATTTATTTTTCTCGCGTTCCAGACCTCCTCTGAAAGTGCGCTATAAATGTTTCTCATTGAAGCCTCTTTGATTTGTTTTTTAATGGAGAGTATATTTCTATCTCTTTTGATATTATATTTTGCATATCTTAGAATAGTGTTTTTCCTAAGTTGCCAATAGTGTGTCAGCCATGCTCTTCCATCATATAAGGTTGTTTCTTCCCTTCCAGTTGTGAGCATTCCTTCTGTTTCTAAAATATAAAACAGTTGCCTGTCCTCTGGATTCAGGATATTATCTATAATGCGGTCATCATATCCAAATAGGTCCATGACAAATCCTGCAACCCTCCTAGCTTTCTCTCCATTTATTCCCATTCTATTTGCTATTGCTCTTGACATATCGTCTAAAGTTATAATTTTCATAATAATGGCTCTCCCCTTACTATGTCCTCATTTTTATTCCTATCATTATATATATCTTGTATTTCATGATATATATGCTTTTCTATTGATTTTAATTTCATTTCAAAATAGTTTTTGAAGGGCTGAGATCTACTAAGTAATGAGAGAATACATAAGGAGAAAATATGCATTGTTCAACAGGTATTTCTCCTGTATTAAGCAATTCACCTTCGTAAAAATAATACTGATTCTGATTTATTTACGTCGTTTCCAGAACAGTATAAGTGATATTGCAATGATGGCCATGAATATTTCAAAACCAGGTGTATTGGCATCTTCCCCATTATCGCCGTTTTGATCTGGTGTTTGTATTGATATGTTGGCATATGTGGAAATTGTAGATGTTTTGTCCTGACTATCTGTTATTATTAGATTCACAGTATAATTGCCAATATAACTGTATGTGTGCTCAACAGACACTCCATTCCCATTTGTCCCATCACCAAAATCCCATTCATACGAAACAATGTCATCCCCATCTGGTTCTGAGCTGTTAGAAGCATCAAATGATATTGATGCATTGACATATCCTGTGTATGGTCCTCCTGTATCTGGAGTTGGCGGTTCATTTGAAGGTGATGAGCTAGTATTTATAACAAGAATTGCCGTATCTTCATCCGACCATTCTCCCTGCTCATCTTTTACTTTGAAATATATGGCATGTGTTCCAACTGATAAATCAGATTTGGTGAATGTTGAATTTTCATTAAAAACACCATCTTTGCTCGAGCGCCAACTGTATTCCGCAATAGTTCCATCAGAGTCTGTTCCAATACCGTGGAAGTATATTGATTCTCCAGATGTCGCCGTTGTTGGAGTAGTTGGATTTGGTTTGATAATTGTAGCAGTCGGCTTTTGATTTTCTTGACTCCCCGGGGGATTTATTGTAAGCGTCCTTTCAGCATATTCCGACCATTTATCGTCATCATCTTTCACCCTGAATTTAATGATATGTGTTCCAACTGATAGGCTTGATGAGGAGAAATCTTCAGAGCTACTCAAAACACCATCTTTACTTGATCTCCATTCCCAATCATGTATATTGCTGTCAGGTGTTCCATGACCGTTGAAATTTATGGTTTGTCCCTGTGTTGCCGGATTTGGGCTAATTGAATCAATATATGCAACTGGTTCTTGATTTGAGCTTAGGAAATCTCCAAGAGGATAGTCATCCTGGCTATCATCGTCTATGATATATGGATTATCTCCTATTCCATTGTCATCGCTATCATAATCGTTGTAGTCATCCCAATAGTTACCCTGATTATTATAACTCCAGCTGTTAGAAGCTAGATCCCTTGCGTTGCTTCCCATTTCGTGTGAAAAATCGTTGAAATATATTGTATTATCAGAGGAAGATGAGGCAATAAAGATACCATTTGCGTTATTGTTTTGGATGTAGTTACTTCTAATTGTATTGCTATTGGAACTTGAGAAATATATACCTACATTGTTGCTTTCGATTGTATTGTCTTCAATCATATTGTTGCTAGAACTGACTAGATAAACACCATTTCCCCCGTTTTTGATAATGTTATTCTCAATCTGACAATTCGTTACAGAACTTAAAAAAACGCAAGCATAACTACTACCCGTATTTTCTATTTTAAATCCAGAAATTGATACATTATTGGAATAAATTTTGATCGTGTGATCACCATTGCCATTTATGGCCGTACTTCCACTACCTGCTCCCGTCAAAGTTAAAGCTTTATTTATTACTGTATTTTCGTTGTATGTTCCACTATACACATATATGGTATCACTTTCATTAGCGGCATCTATGGCATCTTGGATATTTGTGTAATTTGCTCCACCGGAATCATCGACGTAGATTGTGTTTCCAGACGCGACACATATCTCAACAGGTAAAAAAACATTAAAAACACCAATAAGCATGATTCCCATCATTAGCATTACGAAAGTACCCTTCACATCCGTCACCTATCGTGATAACGTCTGTCACTAATTATATATAAACCTGATGTGTAAAAATGTCAAAATGGAAAATAGTATTTTGATAATTCACATACTTTCTGTCGAAATTATATCTTGGCATTATTCTAAATAATACTTTGTTGCAACCGTTTCACCAAATTATTCCCAAAATCTCAATTAAAAGCTGATTCTGGATTTGAGATGCAGTACGTAATGCAAAAATTGAAAAACGCCCCGGCCGGAATTTGAATCCGAGTCCCAAGCTCGACAGGCTTGGATGATAGGCCGCTACACTACCAGGGCAAATACTTTGATTTTGCAGATGGGTAAATAACTCCCTTTCTTTAATCTTTTCCCTCTTCTGATGCTGTTTTTCCATAAAAACAAAAATTGTTTCTCTTATCTGGGAGATGAAGCAAAATTGCTTGGAACGCCATTTATCATCTAAAAATCCCCGCTTTTTTGAGTAAAATATCATTTTAGCGAAAATTCTGAAAAATATGAACACTCGGGCAGGATTCTCTACTGGTACTTCGTGTATAGTATTGTATTTGCTAGTAAAGATTTAGACATTTATTTTTACTGATTTTTGCTGCTTTATGACTCCCGATTTGGATCAAAACCCTCTATGTCGTATTCATCTATCTCTTCTTCGTATCCCTCATAAATGTCCAATTCACTGCCATACATACCCATAGTTTCATTGAATAAATCCATTAGACCCGATACAGTGTCTAAAGCCGCAGAACCGTTTATTACAGTTATATTTTCCGTCAAATATTTAAGATATTTACTTGCATTGTATCTTAACATGGTTAATCTAGCACCAGATTCGGTTAAATTAATGTAAAGATCAAGTAACTTTAGATAGCCACCATATTCAGTATATTTTTTTGTATTATTGAAAAAACTTGACGCCGTTTTGAAGTTTAAACTAGAAATGTTATACTTAGGCATCGCTTTAGTACAATTGTCAATTGTAATATTTTTATACGATTCCATTATTGAGGTGTTTCTTTCAGAAAGTGCACTGGTGAAAAATAAACTTGCTAAATCAAAATGATAATTTCCAAAAGCTCGGTATTCCCTTGCCGTATCTAACAAAACCGAGGATTCCAGAAAGTTATTTGTAAAGTTTATGTTCATCTTCTCAATATATTCCATTTCAGTGATGTGGGCTGTTGTTAAATTATCTATCTCTGATTGGTTTACAATATCTGCTATAAAGTAGGTTACTGTGATGAAACCTACCATTATTGCAAATAGCATAATGAACATATTTCTATCAAATAATCTGGCCATGTTTTCTCACCCTAAATATTTAACAAATCTTTTATTCATTTATAAGTCCTATTTTATGATCATTCCAGAAAAACATTGGACAGACAATAGGAAGCTTTGTATTGGTCCATTCAATATCTGCTAGGTCAGAGAAAGGTGCGCTGAAATGATTACCTGTTTTAGAATCAACCATCCCGATGCCTGTTCTGTTTAATGAATAAACAATATAACTTGGGTAATTCTTGATTCTAAGTTTATACCAGCTATTGTACAAATATCCACCAGGATAATCAGAATTTAGACAATTCCACCCATTGGCAGGATTCCAGTAATATAGTTTTAGTACCCAGTCCGTTGGCGGTTCGGTTCCCATTTGTGTATACTCAAATTTTATTTTTGCAATGTCGTTACCAACACTGTTTTTGAAATTGAGATATAGGTCTGATGCTTCGCTAGCGTTTCCACATTTAAAGCATATTTCCCACCATTCTATATCACTTTCAAGATTAGACAGATTATAATGCCAATACTGAGGGCTACCGGAGGATCTAAGTTTTGTTTTGAAAGACTTATCTGTTAGATAATGGTAGCCTGATACAACTTCGAATATGCTTCCAACTGTTCCACTACTTGTTTCAAACCAGTCTCGACCAAGATACGATTGTGTTGCTTTTCCACCTGCAATATCATCAGAAAAATCTTCAGTTACTGCTGATGGTGGCTCAAAAACGATAACATAGAGATTTGCCGGGTCGTCATCGTTTGTATCTCCATCTCCATCTTGGTCTATGCCATCATCAACGTGAGGATCATCTGTTAATTCAGTTTCATCATTTGCCCCATCTTCGTTGCTATCCCAGTACACTGTTCCTTGGTTGGATATTAAAGCACCGTTCTCTAGGCTGGAATTAACAGTTACTTTAAATGTCAATGAAACACTACTCTCTGCAGGTATTGCACCATTCCATGTTATTTTGTTTTCTCCTGCGTTGTAACTTATTGCTCCCAAGGTTGCCGTGGCTGAACCTATTACATATGTAGCATTATCTGGTATCAAATCTTCAAATTCGTTCTCGGGGTTATTCTGTTGATTTGCTGTTCCTGTATTACTAATAGTTACTGTATATTTTATAGTGTCATTGCATTCTAAATCACCCCCATTCAAATCTTGTGCAGTTTTTCTTGCAACTATCTCTGTTTTTGCGTATCCAGAGAACGCAAGATTATCTATGAAAGCAGCACTGTCAAGCATATTGTCTCCAGTATCATGAATATCAATAGTTACCGTTATCTGTTCATGTGGAGAAACAGGATGTAATACTCCGCCTATTGGAACTAGATCGGAAGCACCTGCATCAGCACCTGGTGTTCTTGGTGTAGTATCAACCCAGTCAACTCCCCCGGGAGTCCCACTTTGGGCAAAGATATCAAAACCAGTACCAGGTATACCATTGGAATCTAAAACAAAATATCCACTATTGATATCGAATATGTACTCTGAAGTGCCTTTTGACGGAGAATTCACAGTGATAGTTAATTTATCGTTATATACCGTACCTACCCATTCAGGGTATTCTGCACTGAAAAACTGTACATCGTAATAAATATAGTGCATATATGCTGGCACTTGTAGAGTCATTGTAAGTGTAGCCCCATCTCTTGGATACCCATGTTTATTTCTAAACCATGTTCCCCTCTCATCACCTGGATTTTCCTCATTTGTAGTCACTGGAACTTCTCCAGATATACCTGTGCTAAACAGTGCAAATGTTGAACCATGGGTGGGTGACATGAGTCCAAGGGATGAAAGAACAGCCGCCTGTCTATGTCCTGATTGATCAGTATCAGTATAAGATGAACTTACTAATGTTGATTGGTTGGCAAGAATTGCAAGTGCAAGATCCTCACCATCATAGGATCCAGCTTTCACTCTTTCAGGGGGAAATATTACAAATACAGTAGATATTAAAAACCCTATTACAATAAAAATTCCAATATTTTTTCCAAATATTATTCCCCTCATTTTCTCATCAACCTCCTCCATAAGTTACAATATTTAAAATATTTGATTCTATTGATGTACCATCTTGAGTGCCATCATTAGGGGTGACAATGCATTGCCAAACATTTCCAAAGATTGTTTCTCCGGAAACGACAACTCTCTTATCGGAATTTCCATCTTTTGTAGATATGTAATTTTGATAAATTTGATCTGCGGAGAGAACACGATCGTATACTTCAAACTCATCTATATAGCCATACCAGAATCTGCTACTAGCTGATGCATGCCCAAGTTCTAATAATCCTTCACCGACTCCCATTGCATAGTTTCTATTACCGATTTCTGAACTAATTATTCCATTCGCGTAGAGTGATAACGATTTTTCACTTGCATCCCAAACTCCTGCAATATGATACCATGTATTACTCGAAAGGTTTTCAGTTCTTACCGCTATTTTAACTCCATCTTCGCACACCCCAAAATGAATTTCGGTACCAAATTGGAAAAGTTTGACAAAGTTTTTACTATCCTTACTCGCCATCAATGCTACTCTCCAATCATCAGTAATATCATCACTTTTTATCCATAGACAAATAGTAAAATCATTGATAGATATATCATTAAAAACACTGGGTATATCTAGTGATATATAATCACTTGCTCCACTAAAATAATAAGCTCCTCCCACTGTTCCACTATCTGTCCATGTAGCACCGTGTATAGTTCCGTCATGTCTATTGTCTGAGTAATCTTTGGTTGTTGAGGTGTCTTCTGTATCAAAAGGCATGAGAATTTCAGCTAGCGAATTTCCATTGACCAACCATTTATAGATGTATGTAAGAGCATCAACATCTGGAACTATAGTATAATTATAACATATCAAATCTTCTTCAATTGTGTTAGTTCTAAGACTTGATATTAGCATTAGGTCTCCAGCAGGTATGTTTTCACTCATTTTCCCCTTAAGAATTCCATTAAATATTTGTTGTTCACCTTCATCATCGATGCTGTAGATGATTATTTGCACCATATCGTTTTCTCCTATGAGGGGACTTTCTATTGTAGGAGATATACATTCACCTATTCCCCATGGATCTCCTTGATAAATTGCTGAATTGATCAAAGCACCGCTGACGTTTTTCACGTCTATTTTATATGTACTCAGAGGTTCACCGCCCATGTGTTTTATTACTGCATTTCCGTCATCATCCACATAACCCATTAATTTTACATGTGAATCTGGTGCTGGAATTGGGAGGGGAAATACATATACATATATTGATGAGAAAATCACAACAGAAATCGCAATTAGTGTCAAACCACCAATTACTTCTGAAACTGCATGGTTATTACTACCGAAGTTATATTTTTTCATCTCCCTATCCACGTAGAACTCTCTGTATATCCTACTATTTAAACAATTCGTGGCATTTTTACATATTGTCAAAATGCTCTTTAAAACATAAATTTGAAGATAAAAAATGAGACCAGCACAAGGATAAATCCATACCGAACGCCTGATGAAAGAGTACCATCGGTCATAAATCCACCGAGTAGACCACCTCCTATACTTTGGACCATGATAAACGAGAAAAACATATTTTTCAAAAGGACATGATCTATATCTGCAATCCTCATATTGCCTATTGCTTGTCCTGCCATTTCATCTTGAAGATCAAAGATTGCCTGAAAGATAGTTATGTCGATTATCAGTATAACTGAAAGGAATACAAAAAAACTGATGAATATCACTATGCTGTACATGGACATCTCTGCCTTTCTTTGTTGTTCTACGCGTTTGGCTTGATCCATTTCTTTTGCTGCTGCATCAAAAACTGCAGAGGTGTTACCACCAATCTCAAGCGCTTTGTTTATTGTTATTGCCATCCGTTTCACTGAGTTTGTGTTTATTTTCTTTGCGAAGTTGTCGAGCGCATCTTTAACTGATATGCCCCACGATAGTTGAGAGGACATTCTTTGTAGTTCTGGTGTTAATCTTCCATGTTCTCCTTTGGAGATAGATTTTATGGCGTCAAAAATGGTCATTCCTGATGCCGTTGAACTGCTTATTTCCCTTAAGAAATCGGGCAGCTGATCTTCGATGTCTTTTTTCTTTTTTGCCTTTAGATGGTTATAAAAACCTACTGGACCAATTGCTAATAATACGCCAAATACTAGAAAATCGACACCTGAAATTACATCTTCCGAAAATCCAGTTACCCCCATAAGTGTTAAGGCACCAAATAAGAACAAAAGTATCGAGGAACCTGATGAAGCTGCTGTTAGTATTAGAATGGTTGTATCTTTTCCATATGCTTGTTTTACATTGTACCTTTTACGCTTGAAAGGATTTGTCATACTGTTTCTCCCATTCCTGATTTCATCATTACGTAAAAACCGCCGTAAGACATTGGGAGTATCAGAAAAGCTAAGATGAATAGGAAATCAAATGATATACCTCCGCTTGTCATACCCATTATTGAGATTATGATTACTAGGAAAAGCGGAAATGCAATTACTGTTACGACAAATGATTCCGCCATGATCGCCAGTGCCTCTAGGTTTCTTTTCCTTTCTATCAAGTCATCTGACATGTATTTTTCAACGCATCTATCAAAATATGGTCCTAATTCACTCCCAGATTGTATAACTCCAAGCATGCCTTGAATAAATTCCTTGAATTTAGTGGAGGGAGAAATAACTATTGCATTCTTCAGGGCTGTGATTGTATCGATTCCCATCATATTAAGCTCGGTTGTAATCTTTTTCGCTTCTTTTTGTACCTCCCCATATAGCTTTATTGTTGACAAAGCTTCAAATATTTCTGCGGGTGAGATGCCTGCGACAGACATTGTATTGATAAAGTTTGTTGCATATGGTAGATATCTGTCAATATTTTTACCTCGACTTTTTGCTTTTGAGGTAGGCATACCTAGATAAAATAATCCAATACCCATTGGTACTATAGATGATACTATAAGAATGAGTAATGATGTTATATTAGTGGGAATAAGTAGATACAGAATAAGTGTGGATATAAAGGATGAAATAAAACCTATTATGATATTCATCACAACCATGGAGTAATATTCCTTGTACACCATGCTGATATCCGCTTTTTCCAGTAGTCTATTTTTACTTGTTTCACTTATATCAAATCGTTCAAACGTTTTTGAAAAGATACGTCTACAAAATCTACTGTATTTTGTAGATTTCACTTCTTCATTTCCTCCTCTGCTCTTTTCAACAAAGTTTCAGGATGTTTTTGATATTCTGAAACAATTTTTCCTACTTCTATGTAGTCTCTGATGTTTTTCTTTCTCATCCATTCAAGTACCGTCTTTCTGTTTTCTAGTTCCCTATCGAGCTGTTCATCATTCCAGTCGTTTTGTGCTTTGATATTGTTCAGTACTTTACTTGAATGACTATTTTCAAATCTGTCATCTGTCTTAGAGACCCATTTGAATGGTTCCATGAATATAAGTTGGTTTGAATCAGGATCAAGTTTTATTACTTCGGTTACACTTGTCATTCGTCGTACCGTTTTTCCACCAATGTCAATTGCATTCTGAAATACGATTATGTCAAGAGATGTGAGCAAGGCACGTGGTAGTGATATGGGGGCATTTTCTAATCGCTGTATAAGTGTGTGTATGGTACTTGCATGGATTGTTGAATATGCGGTGTGTCCTGTTGCCATTGCCTGAAATAGACTGTAAGCTTCTTTTCCTCTGACTTCACCTACCATAACAACTCTTGGTCTCTGTCTTAACGCAGCTCTGATGAGATCAAACATGTCAATGTCTTTACCTGTCTTGGTTTCCTCAGATGAAGAAAATCCTTGTCTAGTGGTATCTGCTATCCAGTTTTTATGCGGGAGACTAATCTCACGGGTATCCTCGATTGTAATAATCTTATGTGATGACGGTATAAATAGCGATAATGCATTAAGTGCAGTAGTTTTCCCACTAGCCGTTCCGCCGCAGAATAGTATTGATGCTCCATTTTCAAGGGCCATCCAGAAATATGCTGCCATATCTATAGAAAGTGATTTAAATTCTATCAAATCGATTGGAGTAAGGGGATTTTCTCTGAACCTACGAATGGTGAAGGTTGAACCTTTGGTAACCGTTCTTGCAAGGGTAGTCTGAAGTCTCGAACCATCGGGGAGTTTTCCATCAACAATGGGGGAATAAATGGATATCTGCTTACCGCATATCTGTGCAAGGCGTACAACAAAAGAAGTTAGATGTTCTTCATTCTCAAAATGTATGTTTGTTGAAATGGCTTCGTACTTTTTATGATAAAGAAATATTGGAACATGATGCCCATCACACGAAATGTCTTCGATACCATCATCTTTCATGACGATATCGATAGGGCCGTATCCGATAAACTCTCTAAATACATGATAAAAAATCTTATCCTTTGATTCTTTTGCTGTCAATTCTATTTCTTCTTTCTCTTTCTCCCGTTCTTCCTTTGTTTTTCTTTTTTTATCCGTCCTTTTAGGGGAAGAGATGTTTTCCGCTGGTTTGTCTTCGTCAGATTCAAGTTCTGCTTCTTCGTTATTATTTTTAGATTTTATATGTAGAAAATTCTTAAACGATTTTTTGGATGGTTTGTCTTCTTCTTCCTTTATATGAAAATTAATATTATTATCAATTACTATCTGTTCTAACGTTTCCTCAAGATATTTTCCCTTCTCTTCATTTCCGTGCTTGAAACGTTCATATCGGCAAGCATTTTAAACAAATGAGATAATTCTTTTTTAATCTCCAGTTCATTCTTATTTAAAACGGGTTCTGAAACCTCATATACATATTCACTAATTTTATTATTATAAACGATCCTTCTGCTGCCCTGGCCTTTCCATCCAAACCCCTTTCTTTCGTCTATGATCTCTTTGTTTTTATCCTCTCTGTCTTTTAGTAGATCTAAATGAACAATTGATGGTTTCTGTTTTTCTGTTGTTTCCCTAACTGTAATTTCTTTTGTTATTTCTGATAAATGCTTCTCTCTCTGTTTTGCTCTTTCCAGGAGGCTTGTTGTATTCACTTGCTCTATTGCATTCTCTATCTTTATGATCTGTTCTGTTGTATCTTTTGTTTCATTCGGATTCTGTTTTTTTTGTTGTGCCTTTTCTAAGAGTCCCATAAAACATCACTTGATTTTATATTTGTTAATCACTTTTTCATACAAAGCAAAATCCTTGGATTTAACAAATTCATCTATAACTTCTTCCGGGAGATTTCCTAAAAGATTATCAGTCATTAAAAGAATTTTTTTGATGTCTTCATCCAAGATGAAATCTTCTTTTTTCATTTCTTTTTTTCCAACGATTAAAGTATCCACCTCGGGTGTTTGGCTATTGTTTTTCTCATTATGTTCTTTATCTTTTTTCCATTCCTGTTCTAAAATCTCATCTATGGGGATGTTTTGCTGATTGGAATCTACAAGATTTTTTCCTTTGATCTTTTCCATTCTTCTTGCTTTTTTCAATTCCAATTTTCTCTTCTTTTCTCCTTCTAACCTTTTTATCTCCAGCTCTTTTTCTTTATCTCTGGCTTCTTTTTTTGCTTTTTTCAATTCCAATTTTCTTAACTTATTGCTGTTGTGTTCAACCAGCTCTTTTCTCTCATTCTCTATCTTAGTTTCTTCTAATCCCCTCTCTGTTTTTGTAAATACATTATCTGTGACTGTTTCTTTCTTTTCAATTTTGAATTTTAAATTTTCAGATAACAGTGTTGCATCATGTGATTTACTTTTTTCTTTAGCGTCTTTTAGTTTCTCCCTTTCTTCTTTACTTCTAATTTTTATATGGTGGGTAAAACTAATGATTGAATGTTTTGGTGCTACGTCATGTTCACCTGATGTTTGATCGAGAAGATTCTTGTCATTTGTGTGCTCATTATTAGCAGTCTTTGAGTTTAGGATATCTTTTTTTGGTTCTTCTGAACTTTTAACGATTTTAGATTCAGATTGGATTTTACTTGGGGATGTTATCTCAAATAACTCATCTTTAGTATTAAAAGAATCAAAATCATTTTCTGGTTTTATTTCCGTTTTAAAATGGGGCGTTTCTGGTTTTTTTCTGAAATGTTCTCTTGTTTCTGCAATGTCTTTTGAATCATCTTCTAATTTTTTCTGGGAGATAGAACTTTGTTCTTCGGGTTTTGTTTCTTTTCCCATATTCGCTATTAAATCATCTACTTTTTTTTCCATGTCTGAATGAAAATCGGTCGTTTTTTCCTCAGGACCCTCTATCTTTTTTTCCTCTTTGGGCTGTTTAGGGTTATTTTTTTTCTTTTTTCTGGTAAATGGATCAAATGCTCCCACTGCTAAAAAGATATTTAACTCTGGTCTAACCAGTTTTGTTTCCTTATATTTTTTCAAATTAGGCATTCTTCCCAAATCTCCCACGATTTAGTAGATGCGCTACAACGATTACTCTCGAGGCATCCCATTTTTCTTCCTTTTACGGACAAATATGTAAGATGATATTATTCTAATAAACGTTTCTATTGAATGCATGGCAATTGAAAAATTTCTAGTCAGTTGTTTCACGTGGCCAGCATACTCAATTATATTGTTTTAAAAACTCAGAGTTTCTTCTCCATATAGAACGTTGTTTTACTGGTGTTAGACATTCACCCGTAATTTAATATGATTTGTTTTGTTTACTAGTTGTCAACCATGGTAGAAACTGCGGCATTGCTGGATATAGCCCGACTAGTTGTTGGAACAACAATACTCTCCTATGCATCATATACAGATATAAAAACCAGGAGAGCTTCAAACATGCTATGGGTTATAATGGGTTCTGTTGGAGCAATCCTGCTGGTTATACAATACCTCACAGTACCAGCAGCTTTTGACAATATATTTTATCTTATTTTTATACCAATCATGATAGTTCTTATGTATATCTTTTTCCAGCTACGACTTATCTTTGGTGGGGCCGATGCAAAGGCAATTATGGCACTGGCAATACTTGTTCCATTAGAGCCATCAATATTTGAATTTCCTTTATTCAGCTCTTTTATGCCTTTTTCATGGGTTATACTTTCCAACTCTGTATTGCTGTTTTTACTAATACCTGTGAGTTTATTAATATTTAACATAGCTCGGAGAAATATAGAATTTCCATACTGTCTTTTGGGTTACAAACTGAGTGTTGAAAAGGCAAAAGAAAGGTTTGTCTGGCCACTGGAAAAAATAGTGGATGGCAAGAGAAAATTTTCCTACATGCCTAAGGAATTTGATGTTGAGGATGATTTGGAAACATTTGAAAAAAATGGTATAATGGAGATATGGGTTACACCGAAAATCCCATTTATGATACCATTGCTGGCTGGTTTTCTGTGTTCATTTATTTTTGGGGATCTACTATTCCATCTGATAAGTCTTATAATATGAGGATATTTTGAATTTCTGGGCAAAACACATATATTAGTTTCTGAAATACCGTTGGTTATATTATGACAAAGCGAGACTACTATGAAATTCTTGGCATAGATAAAAATGCGGATAAAAAAGAAATTAAGAGTGCCTACCGAAAACTTGCATTGAAATATCATCCAGATAAAAACCCCAGCAAGGAGGCAGAAGAGAAATTCAAGGAGTTTTCCGAAGCATATGCAGTTTTATATGATGACGAAAAAAGAAGAATGTATGATCAATATGGTCATGCAGGCATAGATCAAAGTTATAGCTATGAGGACATTTTCAGAGGGGCAGATTTTGGCAATATCTTCAGGGGAGCGGGATTTAACTTTAATGATATCTTTGAACAATTTTTTGGACATAGTGCCGGTTATGACAGAAGATCTTATGCTAGAAGGGGCAGAGATTTACAGTATGGTATGGATATAAGCTTAGAGGATGCTTATAATGGACTTGAGACAGAAATAAAGGTTCCAAGAACTGAAACCTGCGATACCTGTAAAGGTAGTGGTGCTAAACCTGGAACGACCCCTAATAAATGTTCTCAGTGCAATGGTACAGGTCAGGTGAACTATTCTAGAAGGACTCCTTTTGGCATGTTTACTCAGGTAACCACCTGTAACAAATGTCGCGGTCAAGGGGTAATTATCGAGGACCGTTGCTCCAAATGTCATGGAACTGGCATGATACAAGTAACGAGAAGCATTGATGTTAGAATACCATCAGGGGTGGATGAAGGGTCACAATTGAGGTTGCGCGGAGAAGGAGAGGCAGGAGAAGCAGGAAATGGCGATCTCTATGTCGCAATTCACGTTAAAAAACATCCGAAATTTGATAGGCAAGGACCAAATCTTTACACTGCTGAGGAGATATCTTTTCCAGAGGCTGCTCTTGGTACAAAGATAGATGTCGATACCATTGATGGCAGATCTGGGAGATTAAGGATTCCGGAAGGAACACAAACTGGTAGTGTATTTAAGATCAGAGGCAAAGGAATGCCTGATATACACGGTAGAGGCTATGGGGCTCTATATGTAGAGATACGCATAAAAACACCGAAAAAACTCAATAGAACAACAAAAAGATTGTTGGAAGAATTAAGTGATGCGCTTAAAGATATATAGACCAAAGATATTAAATAGGAGATGTTATAGATAATAATATGTAAATAGTAAGGGGAATAGAAATGGATCCATTTGATAGGGATAAAGATAGAAGAAGACGAAAAAACCCATTTGATTTCATTAATGATGAGGATTTTGAAAGAATCTTTGATGAAATGCAAAGAATGTTTGAAAGTACTGACTTTAAAGAAATGATTGAGGATATGTTCCGTGGAGGATTCGAACCAAATAAACGTTTTATTCATGGATTTAGTATGAATATAGGTCCTGATGGTAAACCAAAGATACAAGAATTTGGTAACCGTCCTGTAAAAACACCCGCTGGCCCCCATATAATTTCTGAGGATCGGGAGCCACTAACCGACATAATAGAAGGAGATGAAGATGTTGCGGTGACTGTTGAGATACCTGGTGTTGAAAAAGGAGACATAAATCTTGATATAACTGATGATACTCTTGAGATAGATGTAGATACGCCCAATAGAAAATACCATAAACTTGTTGAAATTCCATGTGCCATATTACCTAAGACGACGAAGGCCACTTACAAAAACGGCATCCTGGATGTTGTGTTAAAGAGAAAGGAAAAAAAGAAACCTGGAACTGGATACAAGGTGAACATAGACTAGATCTTTGCAATCTATTTTCGATTTTTTGAAACAAGAAAAAGTCAACCAGTTGTAGCTGATAATAGTGGTTGAATAAGCTTTCAAATGCATTTTGAATTTCCATAGTCTTGTTACGTTGTTCCATAAAATGATGGATAATTATATATATTTATATCTCGTATAATGCATAGGGAGAATAGACTATGAAAACCCCAGAGAAAATTACTGCAGGAATTATGGTATTTTTTTTGTTATTTGTAATAACAGTAGGCGCTTCGATAGCTAAGAATGGTACTACAGTAGAGGATTTTGAAAAAATTACTTTGGATCTCACTTTCTCAACACCGACATTAGAGAAAATTGAGATCAATGGTGAATTTTATGATAGAGTAACTATTGATGGACTTCCCAATTCTGGTGGTATAAATCAACCCCGTTTGCCTGTAAAACCAGTTAAGGTCCTTATTCCATCTGGTAGGGAATTTGATTCAGTGGAAGTGGTAGCAAAAGAAAAATCACTTTTAGAATTAGATTATGCCTTGGAGGTGGGGCAAAACATTATTCCATTAAATACTGATTCATCACAGCATTTTTCTGAGAAAGATTACAGTGATCTTCCCTCTGACAATCTTTATTCCATCGTCGATATTCATCTTTTTAGAGGATACTTTGTGCTATTTGTAAATCTTCACCCAGTTCAATATATTGAGGAGACGGGAGAATTGGCATATTATGAACAGCTTACTCTTAAAATAAAAACTAAAGATTCACAATCAATTAATGTCATTAGAGGATTACAAAGAGATAAAGAAATTGTGGCAAAACTTGTTGATAATCCGTCCTATATTGTATCATATGATCGTAATTCAGGATTACTCGACGAAGATACCGTCAATTATGTGATTATCACCAACGAAATGTTAGCAAATTCTGGGTTGGAAGATAACCTTCAATATTTTGCTCAATCAAAGATAGATAAAGGCTTGTCTGCAGATATTTTCACTGTTGAGGAAATTGTAAGTAACCCTGAATACTCAGTAAATGGTACATGGGGTGATAATAATCCAGATAATCCTTTTTATCGGAGTGAAATAACAGAAAATTTTGAAATGTTTGATGACACACAGGCAAAAATACGAAATTTTATCAGGTATGCATATATCGAACTGGAAACGGATTATGTTTTGCTCGCTGGAGATGCCGACGGTTATCCTGAAGGGGATAACATCATACCTGTGAGAAAACTCTATGCATGCGAGGAAGGACTACCTTTGGATGCGGGAACACTAGATCTTGAGGAGGAAAACATACCGTCAGATGTGTACTATGCATGCCTCGACGGTAATTTCAACTACGACATGGACGAACGATGGGGCGAAAACGCCACTGATAACAATATTGCAGATGTCGAAGAAACCGATCTCTTAGCGGAAGTCTATGTTGGAAGGGCATGTGTTGATTCAGATGTCGAAGTGGCAAACTTTGTGATGAAAACACTTGGATATGAAAGCTCAGATGAGGATTTATATCTAGCAAAAGCACTCATGGTTGGTGAATACCTGGGATTCCCGGGAGTATCATCACATGGTGGAAACTATAAAGATTTGATTATTCCTGCTATCCCCGAAAATTTTAACGTTGATACTCTCTATGAACGAGATATCCCTTGGAATAAATATGATTTAATTGATATTCTTAACGTTGCTACACCTCACCTCATAAATCATTTGGGTCATGGTTTTGTTCACTATGCTCTAATGATGAATAATGATGATATACTTTCGTTGACAAATAACAAGTATTTTTTTATATACTCTCAGACCTGTCTTGCCGGTTCATTTGATAATTGTTACCGTGATAATTATTATGAAGATGACTGTGCAGCAGAGTATTTTACAGTTGAAACATCACATGGTGCCTTTGCTGTTATTATGAATGCGCGATTTGGTCTAGGTAGCGAGGGTACGCTTTATGCACCATCACAGATACTTGATGAATCGTTCTTCAAAGCCCTGTTCACAGAGGATATAAGGCAACTTGGGAGGGCTAATCATTATTCCAAGGAGGATCATATATGGCACATAAACGAGAATGGTATACGATGGGTATACTATGAGACAAATTTACTTGGAGATCCGGAAGTTGCCATTAAGGATTCTACTCCATCAAATGTTGAATTAACGATAAGTATCGCCCATCCACAAAACGATGGTTTACTGTATATTCTCAACAGGAGAATATGTCCAATCCCTCTATTAAAATTACCAATCGTAATAGGTAAAATAACAGTCCAAGCAGAAGCATTTTCTGATCCGGAAGGACAGGTTTACAGTGTTGAATTTTATCTGGATGATGAAGCACAATTTATTGATTCCGAACCCCCATTTGAATGGGAGATAACTTCACATTTAACGGGGAGACATACAATAACTGTAACGGCTCATGGCATACATGGTGAAAAAGAAAGTGAGGTCAATGATGTCATACTTTTTATTCCTGGAGACTAGCTCTTGAAAAAATTCGCCTGGTTTTTTGAATGATAGATAGTGGACTGATAACAGGTGTAGAAAATAAATTTAAAAATCGGTTAATCTACTGTTAGATAATACCCGTCAGTATGAATTTGACGGTCCATCGTTCAAATAAAGTTTATTTGATTTATTGTGACAAATGTTACAATAAAAATTAAATAAGACCACATAATTTGAAGGGAAAAATTTATATTTCCCTATTTACTTATAAATTGTAACTATTACAGGAGGCTAAAATAATGCAAAAGAAATTATTGAGTGTTTTATTTTGTACGCTATTGATTGCAACTGTCATTCTGCCAGTATCAGGAACATCTGAAATTGATATGTCGCAAGATGAAGAGCCAAAGAGAGTTCATGGTAATTTTTTAGGTAGTGACGCTCTGACACCGCCTGATATATCAAATATAAAAAATACTCCGTGCTTTGGTCCCGACCCCGGGTTTTATGAAACAAGTGAATATATGATTGGAAGTGTTGCGGTTGGAGTTATTTTTTTAGAGAGTAATGGATCTACCGATCCAAGTACGGAGGACTGGACTACTACTGAAGAAAACAATGTAAAAAGTGAAATACAAGCTGCTTTAAACTGGTGGGCATCTCAAAATACTAATGCAGGTATTAGTTTTGTGTATGATTGGCAATATAGTGTACCGACCAGCTATGAGCCTATTATTCATCCATCTGGGGGAACAGATAATACCTATGAGCAACTTTGGGTGTGTGAGGCTATGGCATATCTTGGTTACACATCGGGGGATTGGTTTGCAAGAACCAGATCTTATATCAATGCTTTGAGAACTAGCAAAGGAACAGATTGGGCTTATGCAGTTTATGTTGTGGATAGCAGTAATGATGCAGCTACAGATCCTACTACGCCAGGTTGTTTCTCTGATAATTGGTGTGCCTATGCATATTATGGTGCATTTTTAGTAATGACCTATGACAACAATGGGTGGGGTATAAGTAGAATGGATCAAGTCATGGCACATGAAACTGGACATATTTTTTGGGCAACCGATGAATATAATGGAAATCCAGAGTGGAGTGGTTATCTAAATCAGCAGGATGTTGAAGGTTCTGGCTGTCTAATGGACAATAATAATCTATGTCTTTCAAGCGGAACAAAACTGCAAATTGGATGGAGAGATACCGATGTTGATACGATTCAGGACATTGTTGATACAAACCCAGATACTACCTTGAATGCATATACCCCTGATCCAACATCAAATACAATACTCACATATACTGGTTCAGCAGCAGTTCAACCATATACTAATAGTAATCCTCAACCATCAAATTCAGGTAATGATGTAACTATAAATACAATTTCAAATGTTCAGTGGAGAGTAGATGGCGGGACTTGGACCAATGCACAAGCATCTGATGGTACGTTTGATGGTCCCACAGAAAGCTTTACATTTACAACATCCTCTCTTTCACCAGGTCAACATACAGTAGAAGCACGTGCCATTAATTCAGTTAGTAATGTTGATCCTACTCCTGGCTCAGATATAATTACAATTATCGTCAATAACCCTCCAAACACTCCAAGTACTCCTTCTGGTCCTACATCTGGTAATACGGGAGTTCAATACACCTATTCAACAAGTACGACTGATCCTGATAATGATAATGTGAAGTATGGTTGGGATTGGGATGGCGATAGCACTGTTGATGAGTGGACAGTTTTCTATTCATCTGGGGTGCCAGTTAATACACCACACACATGGGGAAGTGCTGGTACATATTATGTGCAGGTGAAGGCTGAGGATGTAAATGGTGCTCAGAGTAGTTTCTCACAAGCGTTAACGGTTGTTATTACTGATACTAGTAATAACCCTCCAAACACTCCAAGTACTCCGTCTGGTCCTACATCTGGTAATACGGGAGTTCAATACACCTATTCAACAAGTACGACTGATCCTGATAATGATAATGTAAAGTATGGTTGGGATTTTAACGGGGATGGCATTGTTGAGAACGATCATTGGACAGGTTTCTATTCATCTGGAGCAACATGTAGTGTAAATATTCAATTTAACGGAGCCGGTACATACTATTTGAGCGTCATGGCTGAGGATGTTTATGGGGCTCAAAGTGGTTTCTCACCAGTACTAACAGTAGTTATCACTGGTTCAAATAACGTTCCAAACACCCCAAGTACTCCTTCTGGTCCTACATCGGGCAATACTGGGGTTTCGTATTTGTATTCTACTAGTACGACTGATCCTGATAATGATAATGTGAAGTATGGTTGGGATTGGGATGGTGATAATACCGTTGATTATTGGACAAGTTTCTATTCATCTGGGGCAACATGTAGTGTTTCCAATTCATGGTCTTCTGCTGGCACATATCGCGTCAAGGTTAAAGCTGAGGATGCGAATGGTGCCCAGAGTGGTTGGTCTTCTGCGTTAACCGTAGTTATATCCGGTGGGGCTAACCAACCACCAAATAAGCCAACATTAACTGGTCCACCATCTGGGAAGTCAGGTACACAATATACCTATGAAAGTGATACGACAGATCCAGAGCAAGATCAAATATACTATTGGTTTGACTGGGGCGATGGAACCAACAGCGGTTGGCTTGGCCCATATAATTCTGGAGTGACTGTTTCCGCAAAACACCTATGGAATAAAGGAAATTATGAGATAAAGGTAAAAGCTAAAGACAGTCATAATGCTGAGAGTGAATGGTCAGACCCATTATCAATCAGTATGCCAAAGAACAAAGCGATAAACATAAACTCATTGTTCTTAAGATTCCTAGAAAATTACCCAAATCTGTTTCCGATATTAAGACAACTGCTGGGGCTGTAAAACAGTCTGCAACAATCCTTTTTTTCTTTTTTTAAACGCCTTACCTTGCTCAAGAACATACGGATGGATTCTAACTAGATATACTGTTGTCCATTAACAAACTAAACTCTCCCTTGTGTTCATAGCTAACATTGTATTTATTGCAAAGATTTATATCAATCCTAACGATTAAAAATAATGGGGAGCTGAAAATATGAAGAAGAAAATAGCAGGAATTTTTTTAGTATTGTGTTTTATCGATAATCTCGGCTGTTAATACTGCGTTGGTCTGTAGCATAGCGTAAGACCCGCAGATAAAACAGGCGTCTAGCTTTTTTTAGCACTTTATATATTGTTTCTTGCCGCGCG
>JAUWWG010000045.1 GCA_030616985.1 Thermoplasmatota archaeon | reverse complement strand
TCCAAATTTGAAAAAGGGGAAGAGTCCGAAAAATTAGGGTGAGCGAATATATTATTGAAGAGAAGATTACTATCCTGAGCGGTAATGTATTATCGAATAAGTGGACAAGAGAAATAAGAATCAACTTCAATATTATCATTATCCAAGTTAAATAAATTTTATTTAAATATTTAGAGTCAATAGTTTGAAGTTCGTGATATTGAAGGTCTTTCATATCAATATTTGATTCGACACGCCTTGCTTTATTCCGTAATTCAATAACTTCCCAAATAACATCTTTGGATGTCGATTTCTTTTTTTTCAATCTCTTATCTATCTCCTTATTTAATGCTCGAACAAAATTCGTTAAATAGACATCTTTTGTTTTTAATTTTTCTCCTAAAGGTCGAAATTCCGAGCCTTCTTCATCTTTAAATTTTTCCAAAAGTTGGTTATTATTCAATTTTTTAATTATCTCAACTTTATTAGTATTGTAAAATTTTTCAATGTCAGAATCTAATCTTACAATTTCATCACTTATCAATTTTATTCTTATAGTGTAAATTAATGCAATAATACTGCCATAAGCAATTAATACTTGCAGTATCATTGTTAATGTTTCTTTTAATCCAATGATAATAAAAAATCCTAAAAACAAACCAGGAATTATTGAATAAATAATGAAAATAATCTCGCTCATGGATGATATGGAGAACAACTTCATATGAATAATTATATATTTTTAAATCTTTTAAAGTTTAGGATTCCTTAAAAAATGTAATTACCACTACTAATTACCCATTACTGATTTCCCACTACAGTTTTACACAGAGCCCCTTCTACATAATTTTTTATAGAATTGATTGTTTAGTAATTAAAAAGCAAAAGAGGGAGAGAAAATGGAAAAGAAAATTAACTGGAAGAGAATTATAGCAGGAGTAATAATAATTTTTGTTGTCATATGGATTGGGGCAATATTCTTTATACAAAGCATAGCAAATCTTTCAACAGGACTACTTGCCACAGTTATAGCCTTCGCATCGGTGATAACTTACCTGGTTTCCAAATTTCTATAAGTAAGGGATAACAATGAGTACAAAGAATAGAGTTAAACAAAGGGATAATAATAGATGCCAGATATGCGGTGACCCTCATGGAAAGAAGTATGATTCTGGGGTAATTGTAGAAGCTCAGGCTCATCATATTATTCCAAAATATATGGGGGGAATTACTAGCCCTGAGAATGAAATAACACTGTGTGATTTATGTCATGCGGTAATTCATGACCAGAGATGGAAGGAATATTTTGGTAGTAAAGGTACTCCTGAGAACCTAAAAGAGATTCAACAAAATTATGAAAAATATCTTAAGTTACCATACAACGAACGTGAAGCAATTAAAGAGAAAATTTGGAGTGAACTAGGAGTAAAATAAGGGCGAACGTTTCACAACAAACATTCCTTTAAAAACGTATCTTTTTTTAAATGGAATGGTTTTTAAGCGAGGTTTAAATAAGAACTTTAAGAATATGAAGAAGTATTTTGTAACAAAATCAACAAAAGAAGAAGAAAACGAATTTAAATATTTGATTGTTTCTTTTAGAGTATGTTGTGATATTTTATTTAGAAATAAATTTCTTAAAATTTTTCTTTTAACTTATATATCTATTCTTATGGTGGGTTCGTTGGGTAATATAATAAAATTTGTTTTTAATCCATCGCAAAAGCTACTATTTGATATTACAAATTATAGTTTTCTAATCTCTGGTCTCGCTATTACTTTACTAGTAGTATTTTCTGCCTATTGTGGGAGATTCTCTTTTAACTCCTGGAAAGGTGCATCAAGATATTTTACGTTATTTTCAATCGAGAATTGTAAAGCAACATTTTTTATTTTTTTATTTACAAATTTAATTCTAATATTCATAGCTTCTGCCATAACAATTAATCCACAACTAGAAAATCCCTTAATATTATGGTGGATTACGGTAATTTTAATTTCAAGTTTATTTTTATTAACTCTATTATATCGACTATTTTTAACTCAATATCCATATGCTCATTTCCAGTATTTTACTTATGCAAGTAATAAAATTAATAATATGAAAAAGATAACAGAAAAAATAAAGGCATATACAAGTATAAAGTTAATCTATTTCGTTTATCTAAAAGAATTAAGCAAAATGTTTGGTAAAAATTCAACCTTGATATTTAAATTAAACAGCATATATCTACTATCTCTGGCAATTTTAAAGTTGAATATAAGTAACCCTGAATTTTCAAGAATTAAAGAGTACTTATCTACTTTACAAAACGTTGACCCATCAAAAGATACCAAGAAATTTATTGATATAATGAAAAACATTGAGAAAGATTATAGTGATGAATTTCCGAATGTTCCAAAAGATGCCCCCATAAAGAAAGAAAGATTTATTGATTTATTATTGGCAAAAGTATCTTTGCTCTTTGTAATTATTTCTATTATAATTTCTCTATTAAGAGTATTAGAAATTATTTGAAGTTGATAGTTGTGCGACTATTAATATAAAATTAAATTTATAACAAATAATATAACCAGTATTATTGAGACAATAGTTAAAAGGTAAGGGCGAAATCCCACACGTGTGTTACCTTTCTTAAAATTCGTAGCACGAAAATAGTAACTCAAAATCCCTTTATCCTAATTCGAGTTAGGCAAAACAATTAACAGATATAGCACATCGTTATTATACTAATATGTGAATAAAAATAAGACACCAACAGGAGTAATATAAGATAGTTAATATTTAAAAACTTCTAAAAAAACCCGCAGATACTAACATTTTTCGAGACCCATGCCTCAAATTTTTTTGTATAATTTTTCGTTTTTGAGTGTATACTTTTTATTTTTTGTATAATTTTTATTTACGCCAAGGGTGTGAGGGTGAGAGGGTAGGTTTTTAGTCATTTAGGTCATCATACTCAAATGACAGGTTAGAATGTAATCTATGCCGCGGTGTTATCTTTTTCGCCTTGTCGAATGGTTTATGATTATTATCGTATCGCCATATCTTATCTCTTGTGTCATAGGTTATTAATCTTCCATCTTCGCCCCAAGAGATAGTTACTGTCATATTATCACCTGTTATCTTATGCTTCTTACCTGATGGGTCTAAAATGTAATATGGGTATGTAACCTGTTCCACCTTAGCGGATTTCACCTTGGCGGATTTTGCCCTCTTTACTGTTTCTTTCTGTTTCTCCCTTTTAATCACAGATAAATATCTTTCTAGTGTCTTTATAGCAATTGCAGTTCTATACTCTTCAACAAGGAAAATCTGAATCTTTTTTACACTTCTAGTATGATGTTTTGTAATTATCTGTCTTACCTTGGCGAGATTCTTTTCATATCTCTCTTTTCTTTTTGTGTTTATTTTATTCATATTATACCTCCTTATATATTATACATTATAAAATAATTATGTTAGTTCTAATACATCTAGGAGCTAATATCTCACTGTGCCCCTCTCTATACTGCAATCTGGGGCGTTCTGCCCTCAGAACGCATCTATGGGCTTCCTACGTGATATATGGATAAACACCAAGAGACACTCTCAAAGTATTTACCCCTTAGGATACGGGAGAACACTAATTGGTTAGTGTAATATCGGTATAGCGACATCCTCATTTATGCTTTATGACAGTTACATAAGTAACTAAGAATTGTAAAATACAAAAGATATTCTAGGTTCTGGGAAAGAATAACGTAGGGGACGAGATTTGAGCTTGCTTTTACTGGTAAAAAATATAAATTGAGAGCATCAATAACGCGATACCAAATAGGATTTGCATTCCAATAACTAATTTAAATGCACCAAGGTTTTCTTCACGTTTAATTTTTCGCAATTTAAATTTACCAAATAAAACAATACCATATCTATATTCTATTGCTGTAATTAGAAAAATAATGATACTTACCGCAAGTGTAAGATAAAATTGAACTGCCATATTATACCAGTAAATGTTTTTTATTAAAAAACTTTATTTGAGGGACAGTCATCCTCACATTCATCAGACAAACAACACTGTTTTTTAGTTAATAAATAATTGCCAGCAACCTATTAAATAAATTTAAAGATGCATCTCATCTTCCAGTATTATTTCAACGTATATGTTTGCTAACAATAACATGCAAATAAAGAATAAAACAACAGAACCCTATTTTTAAAATAAGCTTGTACAAGGGGTTCATTCTATGATTGAAATGGGCGTTACTCCAGATTTTTGTCCCCTATTGATGTAAAAAAATTATTTAAATAAAAAGCAATCAAAAAATTGATAATCTACAGGTCCACCATTCTTGACTCTTTTTGATTTTTTTGTATCTCCATCTATCTTTTTGATCCATCGACCAAATAATTCTGTGCCTCCCCAGTATCTGGATTTTTGATCTAAAAGGTTTTTAAAAAGTCGAAGTGATATTTGGTACAAAAAGAATTTCATCATTGTATCAACATATTCTCGGATTTACATTATATACGAGTAATTGACCTTGAACTTAGACCAGAGAAAGATTGCTTACCTACGTGTGTAACAATGATATTAGAATATCTAAAAGATATGATCATATCACGTGGGTATAATTATCGTGGAAAAATACCCCATGATTTTAATATAACTTTGAGGGTTTAAATCCCCGCCTTTTAAGGCGCTTTCTAATTTTCCCCCCGAAAAACCTCTTTTTCTGGAAAAGTATGCATATCTTGAGCAGGCGCGCCCGCCATAGGCGGGTACTCTAAACTACCTGCTCAGGACGCGATAAAATATGAACCTGGTTAGCGGTAGCCATAGTATTGACCAGAACTTATATCACTTGGAATGGTGTCCTAAGTATAGATACAAGATGTTTATGAAAGAAGAAAATAAAAAACGATGAGGAGAATGAAATTTTAACACAAATGACTTTAGAATTAATCGAAAAAAAGGAAATTAAATTATCACTATCACGAATAATAAAATAATCTTTCTTAAGCTTGCCCTCCTATTTCGTTTCATTTTTGCATCCCAAGCAAAATGAATCGTGGGAGGGCAAATTAATTTTTCAACAGCCTATTAATAATTTGGTATTATAGAAAGATATATAGCTACATAGCATATTTTAGGCAACGTTATTCGGAAATAAGCTCATATGATGTACAAGTAATATATATTTTTGATTCTGAATAAACTCCAGAGGGAAAGGTGGATGAGATGCAATACAAAGGAGAAGTTGTTGTTAGAGATAGATTAGTAAAGAAGCTTTTGAGTAGCAGTATTGTGACTGCAATGCTACTGACATCGTTTTCGATTGTTTTTATTGAAACGGCGAGTTCAGCAGACTATGACAATCCCGCAACAATGTGGATGGTGTCAAGTATGACAGATGTAGATATTGGAGATAACTTTAACATCACTGTATTTTTAAACAGCTCCATTGAAAATGTTGTTTGGTTTAATGTGTCACTTCTCACGTACAATGAAAGCACATTATGGATGACCAATGTCACTGATTCTGTTGTTTTTCCAATATGGAATACAGCAACTGAATCAACGGTAGATAACACTACAGGAAATATATCAGATATTAATGGATCAAAAGTTGGTGGTGTTTCTGGAAACAATACTGCATTTATAGTTAACTTCACGACTCAGGCATGTGGAATTTTATTTTTGAATATGAGTGGTGTTTCTGCTCAAAACGAAAGCGATTTATTTAATATGGGTTGGAACAATGTTACCGTAACAATTCACCCCTCTGCTCCAACTACATTTAGCGCCGAAACCTTAAATTCTTCCGTGATAAATCTCACCTTTAACAAAGGTATTGGTGCTGATAAAACGGTCGTGATTTATAAAAATAATTCAGCTCCATCGGACCCCATGGATGGAATCCCTCTTTGTAATACATCAGCAGATTATTTCGAACATACAGGACTTGATTCACAGACCAATGTTTACTATATGGCAACATCTTGGAATGATACTGTTGGTCTTTACAGTGTTCAATCACCGATAACAAGTAACACCACAAGCGGTGTTAATATCACCATTCAGGGACAGGTTAAAGATAGTCAAAATGTTTCTGTGTTGCCTGGTACAACAGTTATGGTGTTCAAACATGGATGGTTCGAGGGGGAATTTTATAATGGGCCATATCTAACAAATGATACTGGTGAGTTTAGCGTTGATACAACTGGAGCGGGACCTGGTGGTTTTTGTGTTGAGATAACACGTGATGGTTACGTAGGATATGTTAATTGGAATCTAGAACTTTCGGAAGGAGAGACAAAAGACTTGGGTGTTATTCTCCTAGAGCCCTTATTCGAGACACTTGGTGAAAATAACTCAATTATCCGAGGAAATGTAACAGCAGATGGAACACCTGTGCCAGATGCGGAATTGATGCTCTTGGATACCAATTTTAGTCACATGTTAAAAGGAGAAGGTGAAGCAGGGGGCGATGGAGAAGATATTGGCAAGGAGACTTACACAGATGAGAATGGCAGCTTTAGTTTCAATATTACCTATAGAAGCACATATAAGTTAATTGCATTCTACGAAGAATACTATGCAGATCTTTCGGATGATATCGTAGTTAATAACCCCAGCCAAATCAATTGGAATAACTTTACATTACAGGAAGCAGAACCAGATACTCTGAATGTTACGCTACAATTTACTGATCTTGATGATGCTACAGTAACAATCAATAGAACAGTTATAGCAGCCAGCAGGGTATTTCGATTTGCTCTTGATTTCAACCCCGAGATCGGAAACAGTAATCAGAATGTTAGTCAAGATGAAGTAGGATTGTATTTGGAAATGCTTACAAAGTTTGGCCCATCATTTAAATCACTTTCGGAAGAGGGAGATGGAGGACCCAAAGATGGCGAAGAGGGGATGCATGGTCCCGACTTTTTATCTATACCTGTTGCTCTTCTGTTCGACGGATCCGATCTTACCACATATGTATCTGGATCACATAGTGGAGATCTCGATAATATTGTTAACACTACAGTAGACTCAAATCTAACAATATACTACAATGCGACGTTTAATGTCACACTCAATGGACCTATATCAAATACGCTGGAGCATTCATTGAATATAACAGCTGCTCATAATGACACAGTAGCAAGTAATATTACATTTATTTTTAGCGATTTCTACAACATTACTGCAAAAACCTCCAGTACAAATGTAACACTTGATAATACTACAAGTAGTCTTACTGTAATACCAGGTAGCAATGAGAGTATAGATGCTTTGGCCTACGCAAATATAACTTTAGAAATAAATCAGTCTACAATATCTTTGCCTATATTAGAAACTCCTACATGGAACGTCACAGATAGATGGACCTTCAATCATACTGGAGAAGGACCTATGGAAGAAGAAACTTACACAGTACAAGGAAAGCCTTTAAGACCATGGGATTGGTATGGATATAGAGTTGAAGATGAAAATGGTTCATATACGGTATATGAAGTAGAGAAAAAAAATTCAACAATTTGTGAGATGTTTTTTGTTACGATTAATGATCTCGATTGGCTCAATGTGACTGCTGAAAAAGAGATTGATTATCTAATAAACGATCTGGATTTCCCATTATATGGTGGGAAAACCTGGTCGACGATATCTTGGTGGGGTGAACAAGTCAATGCCACAGTGGTAAGCCCTGATGAATCAAAAACTACAGGTAATGATACCTTCAATCATTGTGTAAAAATTAATTATACGAATGCAACTAGTGATGTTGTTGGTCAAGAGTGGTATTCACCAAATGTTAAATTCTTTGTCAATAGAACACAAATAGTAGACGGCTCACAGAATATTAGTTCGAATCTTACAAGTTATTCACACGCTCCATTTATAGGTTCTATAGATATTGACTCTATTGATTCAGATAGTGATGGCCTTATAAATCATATTTATGCAAATGTGACGATAAACGCATCAAGATTTTATGAAAATCCTACAGACTATATGATTGAGGGTCCGTTTTTCAAAGATAGTAACTGGGGACCACCAACTGATATTATGTGGGTATTTGAGGAAGAGGAACTCAGAGATCTTAGCACTGGCATCAAATATGTAAATTTAACATATAGTGGGAGTCTTATCAACGCTAGTGGTGTTGATGGACCATATACAGGAAATCTCGAATTATGTGAATCTGGTGAATGGGGGCCTGGGCAAATGATCGATTTCGCATCGTTTGAAGTGAATTATAATCACACAGATTTTCAATCTCCTGCAGTAAAAATTATCTCTATCGAAGACTTCGGCAATGATACGGATTCTGATGGAAAATACAATTATTTAACTGTTAATGTCACAGTTAATGCTTCAGAAGCAGGAAGTTATTCTATCCATTGGGGATTAGATAAAGTTATCCAATATGAAGGTTGGGATGAATGGAGATGGATAACGGGTACGGGAACACCACCAATGAATCTGGGAGAAAATGAAGTAAGAACGATTGCGGTTAATTTCAATGGAGAGGAAATTTATGAGAAGGGTTACAATGGACCATATAAACTGCATTTGGAAATAGTTAACACGACTACAAATTCTCAGGTTGCTCGCAACGAAACCGATACCTCAATGTATTATTATGAACAATTTGAAACGCCATCTGTATATTTCAACAAATCAACGTTTAACCAAAGTGGAATGCATGATTATATCAACAGTAGTGGATTTCTTACCATTAATACATCGATAATTGTAGAAACGGCAGATGGTGCCGGAAGTTATGAGCTTTGTGGAGGACTACACTATTCTGCAAATGATACCGAGGATTGGGGAGATTTTATCACAGGAAACTGTCAATATGTTACTTTGGAGTTAGGAACGAATATTATTCCATTAAATTTCAATTTGGGAGAGATTTATGAAAAACTAATGCAAGATAACTACAATGGATCGTTCAAAGCAGGTATCGGATTAAGTGAAAGAGTAGGAGATTGGATAGGGCCGGAGATTGATTGGATTAATTATTTCACAAAGAATTATAGTTATACTGATTTACCTGAACCACCGATAACTATGGAAATTTTTAACGATGAGATAACTGGAGGTGGAGATAATCTAAAAATTAGTGCTTATGTAAACATTACCTCTGATGAATTTGCAAATAAAACATATGATCTTCATGGTGGTGTTCACTGGGTAGACAACTCTCAAGGTTGGGATGACTGGCGCTTTATTACTGGCATGGGAAAAGAAGTGTATCTTGGTCATGGACAAAATACCGTAAGTCTCAACTTCAGCGGTATGGAAATATCTGCCAGCGGTGAAGATGGGCCATATATGATTTGGATGGGGTTGGACAGCATACCAAATCATGAAATGATCATCAATGATGAGTATGAAACTGCATCTTATAATGTGGATAACTTTTCTACTCCTGCTGTACAGTTTGTGCAGCAAAATACAACTGCAGAAATCAATGGAACTGAATACTTCACAGTTAACGTCTCCCTGAATGTTTCACAGGCTGGGGATTATCATATTGGAGGTGGTGTTCTCTGGGTTGAAAACATGGGCGATTGGGAAAATTGGGTATTTATAACTGGAACAGGTAAGGAGTATCACCTCACAGAAAACACCAATATATCAATTAACTTTGATCAAGGAATGATTAGAAATGGACTTCCATTCGATTACAATGGTATCTTGAAAATCAATATTGGAATTGAGAATGTCTCCGACTGGCAACATATTGCCCATCTTGAATACGACACACCACAATCATATAGTCCTTCCGATTTTTCCGCAGCGGCAGTTGTCATCAACAGTACCACCTATGGAATAAATAGTGATGGCGATCTTTTCGCCAATATAACTTATTATGCAATAAATACGGATAATTACGATGTCCATGGAGGTCTTCATGATTCCAATTGGTGGTTTATCACAGGAACCTGGAACCCAGATCTCACATTGAACTCAGGGGAAAATACTGTAAATGTCACATTTGGTGGAAATGAACTCTTTAATAGCATGCAAAATGGACCTTACAATGTATGGATAGGCATTGAAACCACTAGCTCGCATCGCTTAGTGGCAAGTACAGAATTTGAAATCACAGAATATTCTTATATTGATTTTGAAGCTGCCTCATCTGGTGTGAGAATAATTCGAGAACTAATGACAGATGGAACAGTTGATTATATGAATACAACTGGTACAAAATCTTATCTAACGGTAAATGTCAGTTTTAACGTATCAAGTAATGGTACGTACTGGCTAGATGGTGGGCTAAACTATGTTTCAGGAAATAATTGGCAGTTCATATCTGGTACTGGTTCCCAAGTTACTTTAAGTCTGGGTACCACTACTGTTCCATTGAACTTTAATGCTGGAGATATCTATTCAAGTGGGCACAGCGGAAAATATAAAGTATGGATTGGACTCAGAAACATGTCGACTTGGATGGATATTGATCACTATGAGTATACAACTAGGTGGTATTCATCTAGTAATGCACCCCCGCCACCGATACAGTTTTTACCAATGACCGAGGGAGACACTGCATGTGGATATATAAACGGGGATTATCTTACAATCAATGTAACACTCAATGTATCTGATTCATCATATTCTGGAACCTACGATCTTCATGGAGGAATACATTATCTTACTTCCGAAGGGTGGTGGCAACATATCACGGGCACAGGCACGTGGATTGATATTATTGAGGGAGAAAACACTAAAACTCTTAATTTCACTGCTGGAGAAATTAAAGCTGGCTTACCAGATGGTTATAATGATAATCTTTCAATCTGGATTGGTCTAAATGACATAGACTCATGGGATGAGATAACCCATACCGAATATATCACGAAAGTTTATCAAAAAAGCGATTTTCCAGGAGCCAAAGTTAATGTAACAGCAAATAACGACTCTGTATGGGGCTCGAATTTCACGGTGAATCTCACCATAAACATAAGTACTGGATATGCTGGGAACTATGACGTACACGGAGGAGTTCATTGGATTGATAATTCAAGAGGATGGGATGAATGGCGATTTATCACTGGAACTGGATCAAAAAGAAATCTTGCGGATGGAGAGAACAACATTTCATTGAATTTCAGCGCTGGTGATATCTATACTGCTTTAGATGATCAGGGATATACTGGTAAACTTACAGCATGGATTGGAATACAAAACATTACAACATGGGCAGAAGTTGCTCATACGGAATATGAAACCGACACAACCTATTCAAAGGATGATTTCAATCCACCAAGTTTAACACTTAACTGTACAGGAGATTTTTACAATACTGCAAATGATTTCCTCCAAGTTAACGTCAGTATAAATGGAACATCTGAGCTGTTAGCCCAGAACAATGACTATGAAATCCATGCAGGTATTCATTGGAAACAGGGCTGGGAATGGAGATTCATCACTGGTTTTTACACAACATTGACTCTCTCATCAAATATTACTATACCTCTGAATTTCAGTGGTACTGCAATAAGTGCCAGCGAGCAAACAGGACCATTTGAAGTATGGGTTGGAATAAGTGAAATAGGACAGTGGCGGGATATTGCCCATGATGAATACACAACAACAACCGATTATTCACAAACAGAATTCGCGGAACCTGCTGTTAGAATAATTAACAATGACACTGTTCCTAATGATTTTGCTAACGGCACAGATTATCTAACGATTAATGTAACAGTTAATGCGTCTCAAACAGGAGAATATTTCCTTGAAGGATGTTTACATTGGAAAGAGGGAGATCAATGGAATTGGATGGCATGGGCAGGAGAAGAGATTAATATCACATCAACAGGTGAACAGATCATATCTCTTGATTTTGATGGTAAACAGTTGGCAAATGCAGAAAATGACGGATGGAACGGAGGAACACTTGTCGCCTGGCTTGCTGTTATGAATAAAACTACTTGGAGAGAAATCAGCCGAGTAGATGAGTATGAGACTGGAAGTTATTCTCCAAGTGATTTCTCGGCGACTCCAATCACATTTAATCATTCTATGTTTATAAATGATACTAGATTCAACAGTTCTGGTGGAGGAGTACCATATACTCATTTGAATGTAACAGTACAGTTAAATGTAACAACACCAGGTGATAACTACGTTGTCCATGCAGGATTGTTTGATGTAGTTAATAAAACAATCATAGTCACTGCATCAAGTAATATAACCAATGGCTCTAACAGTGTATCTATTTCATTCAATGGTTCAAAAATTTATAAAAAACAGTATAATGGAACATTTGAATTTAAAGCAAAATTGTTTGATACTACTGGTGGAAAATGGTTTGAATGTGACAAGATAAACAATATTACAGATAGTTACAACTATGATGATTTTGTTGAGGGTACTCCTGAGGCAAGAATTGTTGGTAGCTATAGCAACTTTACCAATGCCGATGGACATCTTGTTATAAATGTGACAGTCAACGTAACACAAAGTGGAACACAATATGAACTTTATGGAGACCTATTTGATAATTCCAGTTCAACCTATGTAACAAATGCCAAGAATGTTACCTATTTCAACAATCAAACAAATGATGTAGTTGCCCAACTTGTGTTCAATGGTTCAGCCATAGAGAATTCAACAGCTTCAGCGCCTTATACGCTCACTTATCTTAGATTGTCAATTTACTATAGCGTAGAAGGAGTATGGGAAGAACTTGAAGTTGAGGTTGATCCTTATGCAGATATTAATCCATCGGGAGGTGGATAGCTATGAAAACAACTCAAAAAGCACTTATATCAATGGTATCTACTTTAGTTATATCTCAGATGCTTGTAGTCATACCATGTCTGGGAATAACTCCAAATAGCTCTGATATTTCCCCTACAATATTTAGTCCCGGTGATGGAAATGGAATCAATGACACAACAACAATAACGGTTACTTACACTGCAAGTCAAACATTATATGTAAACGTATTTAATCAGTCTTCGGTACTAGCTGCAGAAGATCGTGTCATGACTGAAAATCCAAGTGGTACCTATAAGTATACTTGGAACGGTAAAAATGATAGTGATGGATATGTGCCTGAAGGAACGTATACTATAAGAATATCAGATAATCCTGCAGTAAACGGAGACACTATAGGTACAGTACAAGTGGATATCACGCCTCCGAGTTCACCTTCGCTATCAATTAATGGCGGTGCGACTTATACTACATCAAGGAACGTAAATCTCACCATCGGTGCAACAGGTGCAACAAAAATGAAGGTAAGCAACTATGCTAACTTCTCGGGTGCTACATGGGAAAATTATGCAACGTCAAAATCCTGGCAGCTTACAGAGAATGATGGAGGAAAAACGGTATACATAAACTTTAGAGATGCGGCTGGTGCAAATATCTCAACTTCTGATTCAATAACACTTGATACAACAATTGCTGATCCTTCATTGTCAATAAACAGTGGTGCCAGTTATACAAACGACCGTAATGTTACTCTCACTATTAACGCAAATGACGCTACCCAGATGAAAATTGATAACGACACTGCATTCAGCAATATGAGTAATTGGATAAACAAAGCCAATACATACAATTTTACTCTGCCAGTAACAGGTGGAGATGGTGTTAGAACGGTCTATCTCAGAGTTAGAGATGACGCTGGAAATACAAAAACTACATCTGATTCGATCACTCTTGATACCCAAGCACCAACAAATTTATCTATATCGATAAATGGAGGTGCTTCTTATACAAATAGCGCGAATGTTACTCTTACTCTTTCGGCAAATGGGGGACCTTCAACTATTTATCTGAGTAACAACGGCTCTGTTTGGAATTCGTATAGCTATACAACCTCAAAATACTGGATATTGACATCAACAGATGGTACAAAAACTGTTTACTATAAAACTGCTGATGCCGCTGGAAATAACGCAACTCAAATTTCCGCATCTATTACCCTTGATACTGTACCTCCATCGACCGTAACATTAACCTCTCCTTCATCTGGGGCAACTGTTTCTACACAAACACCGACATTTTCTTGGTCAAATCCAAATCCTTCAGGAACGAAAAACTTTTACATTGAGATATTGCAATCTGGTGTAGTCAAACAAAGCAGTTATACAAATGCAACTACCACTAACTATACTGCAGAAACATTGGCTCCTGGAACATATCAATGGAGGGTTACCGTTTATGACATGGCAAACAATTCAGCGACTACTAGCCAGCTTTCTTTTACCATATCTATATCAGGTCTTGCAATACCCTCCCCGACATATCCAACAAGCGCCGCTCGTGTTAATTCCGGTGCCCCAGATATGATACGATTGCGATGGTCTCAAGTAACGGGCCAAGGAACCATTTATTATGACTACAAATATGGTAACTCTTCAACTAATCTAACTAATCAAGGATCCACAACAAATCTTTATACCGATATTCCAAATGGAACCTACAATAATGGCGATCAGATCTATTGGTCTGTTAGGGCAAGAAACACCACTAATACCTCCTTATATTCCAGTGTAAAATCTTTTACGGTTGATACAGAACCACCTGTACTCAACATCCCCTCAATAAATAGCGGCAACTCATATACTTCTTCAACATCAGTCACTTTGAGTCTAAGTGCAACAGGTGCATCATGGATGATGGTAAGTGAAAATGCAGATTTCAGCGGTGCAAGTTGGGAGAGTTATTCCACATCTAAATCCTTTACGCTTTCCTTTGGTGATGGAACAAAAACCATATATTTCAAGGCAAAAGATAATGCAGTAGGTGACCAAGGCTCAACTGGGTATGCTAACATAAATTCAAGTGCCACAAATGATACAATCGTACTTGATACAACAGCACCAACGATATCCAATGGTTTTCCGAGCTCATCTACAACAGAAACCACACCAGAGATAAGTGCCGATTTGTCAGATTCAGGATCTGGGATAGACACATCTTCAGTGATAATAACGGTTGATGGCATAAACCAAACTATTAACGCCACGATAACTAGCATTGAAGTAACCTATGAACCATCTAGTGCCCTAAGCATTGGTTCCCATACAGTTAATATTACTGCATCAGATAATGTTTCAAACACAGGCTATCTCCAGTGGTCATTTACTATAACAACAGGCGGTGATGGTGATGGTGATGGTGACGGGGATGAAATTATTGGAGGATTAACTACACCTTCTATAACCATATCAGATATACAACACACCCCAACTACAATAACCAACACAGGCATTGTAAACGTTTCCGCAACAATTACAGCAACAAATGGGGTGCATAAAGCAAGAGTATACTACAGTTATGGCGGCACTTCGGACAGTGCCAAAATGAGCAACACAAGCCACAATTACTATGCATCTATTGGGCCTTTCCCTGAAGGAGCAACTGTAACGTATTATATTCATGTAACAGACAATAATGCTGCAACTCAGGATTCGTCAAACTATAGTTTCACTGTAGAAGATAGCAACGGACCAACTATAACAATCGTTTCACCAAGTGACGGTTCAAAAATTGTCGACAGGGCACCAACAATAAAAGCCTCGTATTCAGATCCTAGCGGTGTTGACACTAGTAGTGTAAAATTGTCTATTGACAACAATGATGTATCAGCCGACGCCACGATAACTGCTACAACGGTTTCATACACACCGTCCAATCCATTGTCGTATTCACTACATGAGATAATCGTGGAGGTTACTGATAATTCAGGAAATACTGCTACAAAGACCTGGTCATTTACAATACAATCAGAATTAATAGAAATTACCGAAACGATAGAAGAAATTCTTGAAGGAGAAACGGAAATAATAGCTCTCGAAGACTATGAGATTTCAATTAAAGAAATAAGAATTACTGCGGCAAACAACCTGGAAAACGTGACTGTACACCTTAAAACCATGGGAGAAAAACCTGATGCTGTGACGCCGCCAACCAAGACAGTCTATATGTATCTAGAGCTGGAGATCAATGCTGAAGCAGATGACATTTCATCAGTAACAATTACATTCAAAGTCGAACAATCATGGTTTGAAGCAAACAACATAGACAAACAGAAAGTAATATTATTGAGATATTATAACAATGAATGGCAGGAACTTACTACAACAAAGTCTAGTGAAGATGATGCATATGTATACTACGAAGCTGTGACACCTGGACTATCGATATTTGCTATCGTTGGAAGTAAACTCGGAACTGATGTTACAGAACCAGGAATACCTTGGCTGTTTATCATCATAGCGATATTAGCAGTAATAATTCTAGTGATTGCCTTTCTCTTTAAATCGGGGTATCTTTTCTTAGAAGAAAAAAACTCAAAAGAAACAAAGAGACGCCCAGGTAGAAAAAACAATAAAAAAGATGGAAAATGAACATTTTTTCTCCATATCTTTTTCTTTTTATTGTTTTAAACTCAAGATCATTATTTTGGGAAAATATATTTTTCGGATAATATTTGTCAAACAAGCATTATAAACTTGATATGATGAAACAGTAGTTTCAGGTGATGTTTCATACAGCGATTGAAAGTGCTGCTTTACAGTATTGGTCTAGGATGCCTTGTATCTAACAGTCTCGTCCTTTATGGCACATTTCTGTGGGCGTATTTTTCCAATGATTATGTTTTCGCCATAAATATTAACACGTTCGGTGAAGCCCATCTAGAACTAATCATATTACCTGTTTCTATTATTCTTGGTTTCTATACAATTTTCAACCTTTTCAGATACGCGATAAAAAGTTCCATGACAGCAGCATAGAAACCTACCCTCCTCCCACCACATTATGCTCTATCCCCCAATTTAGTTACATCAAAAAGCCTAGGGTTACATGCAATAAAGTA
>JAUWWG010000025.1 GCA_030616985.1 Thermoplasmatota archaeon | reverse complement strand
ACGCTGTGAAGGATTTTAAGAAAGCTGGTGGTACACATTTTGTTTTGTGTCAGTTACCAATGACCAATCTAGTAATCAGAGATAAAAGTTATAAATCGTGTTATCAAGAAACTTTAGAAATGGCAAAGGAGATCCGCTCCAAGATCGATATTGGAGTTTTTGTGACGGTTGGACCGTATCCAGTTGATCATATTAGATTACGTAAAAATTTTGGAAGAGAAAAATCAATTCAGATAATGAAGAAAGGTATGGATCTTGCAGCAGCGCTTTGTGAAGAGCATAAATGTATAGCCATCGGAGAGATCGGCAGACCCCATTTCCCAGTGGATGAACAAGTACTAATCGACTCAAATGAGATTCTTCTTCATGGAATGAAAAAGGCTAAAGATGCAGGTGTTTCTGTAGTGTTACATACCGAGAGTACCACTCCAGATCAATGTAAAGAACTTGCAGAAATGGGGAAAAAAGTTGGCTTACCGCCACATAAAATTGTTAAACATTATTCGCCGCCATTAGTACTAGAAAGTGAAAACTACGGCCTCATGCCTTCGGTCTTGGCAAGTAAAAAGAATATCACAGCCGCTGTCGAAAAAGGTACGCGGTTTATGATGGAGACGGATTATATTGACGACCCTCGCAGACCTGGAGCAGTCCTGAGTCCAAAGACAGTTCCCAAAAGAACAAGAGAGCTAATAGAAAAAGGAATGCTTACTGAAAAACAGATAAGCAAGATACACAGAGAGAATCCTGAAAAAACATATGGGATAAGTTTAGATGGATAGGATTTTAAATAGATATTTTATTTGTCATTTGAGGCAGATGGTTAAATGAGCCCAAAGAATGCAAATCGCAATTTGTGGAATATTATACTGGTAGTGCTTGCAGCAATAATTATAGTTGCCGCATATATTCTTGCGAGTAATCCTGCAGATGAACCAAAGATTCTTTCCCCAGAGGATATAATGAATAACTATGAAGAATATCTTGGCAAAAGCATAGTAGTTGAGGGATACTATTACCATGAGGGCGGACCCGCAGGAGAGGGAAGTATTATATCAAGTATAATTCAAGAGGGGCAATCATCAACAAATTACCAGCGTCTACCGGTAAACCATTCTACTATCAATACCACAGGTCTTCTGATTGACAAGGTTAAGTATAAATTCACAGGTCTTTTAAAGTCAGATGAATCAATCCCTGGAGATGCGTTCATACTAATTGCAGAAAAGATCGAACCAGTGTAAATTTCCACATATATCCTTTTCTATTTTTAAATGAGTTATAGCCATTTTTCATTTTGGCATTTTGATACATTAGACTTAAATATGGCCAACAATAGAACATAACGTGCTACACAGTAACATAAAAAAAAGAAAGGAGATGGTGAGATAAATGAGAAAAATAAGAGATACACTAGGAATAAAAATAGAAAGGGAAGAATTAAAGCCAAGCATGGAAGAAGTAAATATAGGAATGGAAGAAGTAAAAGTAGTAACTTATGAGGATGCACTCAATATAGCTCTGAGAGCGTTAGAAAAGCTTTACTAAAGTAAATTTGATAAAAAAAATAAGATTTTGGCTAAGATGTAAGTTTTACTCTAGCCGATATATCTCAATTCCTCTGATTTCTCTCCTCCAGAAAGGCCTTCCATTTCTCTCAGTTGATGAGCTATTTGTTCTATTTCCTTTGCCTTTTTTTCAAGTGCGGAGAGATTTACATCAATGTTTGTTATTTTCATGAGTATTTTTAGAACTGCTTTCGCACTTTTTGGATCTACTAAATAGCCTGGTGTCTCACCCATGAAACAGGTTCCTTCTAAACCTCTTATCTTACCAAGCCCCAGTATCAACCCACTGGCCCCTACTATTCCACCACCAGGTTCGTTCTTCTTGAATACTGCCCCATATTTTTTCATTTTTTTTACAAGATGAACATCTGTAGTGGCACATAGTACTTTTGGCTTCTCTATGTCCTGCCCCAGACCATATCCACCCAAAGTATACATCTCTTTTACCCCAAGTTCCTCAACAATATCTAGTATTTTTTCCACAAGTTCATATTGGCCATGAGATGAAAGACCTTGATAATCACCAGTCAATAAAACAAGATCCCTTTGATCCTTTTTCTTTGCCTTCCAATAATAAAACTCATTTTTAACAAGTTCAATGGTTCCATCAGGATTTATAAAAACTTGTGGTGGGAAATCCTTGCTATATATCTCTGCAAACTTAGACGCATCTATGCTATCTATCAGATGTTCCACTGCCAGCTTTCCCACATTTCCAATACCTGGAAGTCCCTCTATCAATATGGGGTCCTTTAACTTAGGAACTTTTGCAACATGCTCTACAGTAACATAATCCATTTTTCATACACCTTTTTCCATTTTTTTCAATTTTCTTCTATATTTGCCATAGTGATCCTGTGGTGAAAATCTAGGTGGATTTCGTGATATGGTTTTCTCCCCACATTCATCACAAATCCCATTTAAAGTATATTCTTTACAATTTTTACAATAAAATAGATTTGACATCTATTCCTCTACCTTTCGATGAAACTCACAAGTTCCATCATATTTTTTAATATGTTCGCTGATTTTCTCCACAGCCTTTTTCAGTTCATCCTCGGCTATTTTATAATCAGGGGCCTTAACAGCGATTACGTATTTCGGTGCTCCAATATATTTTACCTGAATCTCAACATCTTCAAATTCACTCTGCTCAGCGTTTGAAAGAGCATCACGAATATGATTGACACCGTCTGGAAGCCAAGAATTAACCTCAAGATGGCCCGTTATTTCCACAAATGGAATTGATATGTTATCCCTTGCCACTGCCTCAAAGTCGTCTAACCAATTTCCACTAAACCCATCGTTTCGTACATTTTCTACATCATATACAAACTCCTCAAAAGCTGCATATAACGAACCATATTTTTTAATTAGATCGCTACCAAAATCCCTATAGCACTGTTCAACTGGCAAATTTATTCTACTAGAAACCATCTCCATGAGTCGCTCTGCTTTCTTGGCATTCTTCCACTCTTGAACTTTTTCCCGCCTTTGATGTTCGTTAACTCTTTTGAGGGAAAGATCGACATGATTTTTTGATCTGTCTACATGCATTACTTTACAGACAACTTTCTGTTTTTCCTTTATGTGGTTACGGATACGTTTAACCCAACCTGTAGCAATCTCTGCTATGTGGATGAATCCTTCCCTATCGGGATATTCATCGAGTGATACAAACGCCCCATAATTCTGAACTTTTACAACACTACCTACAATGAGTTCTCCTTCATCTGGATAATCCTTTCGTATCATGATATTAAACCTTTGTTTTATTCAATAACTTCTAAAATCTCACCCTTTATTTTTGCCTTGCCACCACAAGGCATAGCTAACTTACTACCACATATGTGACACGACACCGTAGTACTAGCCTTGTTGAATAAAACTTGTTCATTCTCACAGTCTTTACATCTTACCTTAATGAATTTACTATCAGGTTTTTTCATACATTACTCACCTATATCTAGTTTTTTTGTTCTTTGATTTGGAGGTTGATGAATCTTTTTACACGTAGAACACTTGAATTTCAATGCTATGCGCCTACTGGTCTTCTCACGTCCTTCTGGTTTTGGTCTTGGAAATCCTCGGTATCCACGCATTACACGACGGAAACGACGCTGACCTTGTTTTAGTTCACTGGCCTTTCTCTTTTTTATTTTATCGACATCGTGTATTGTATGTTTCTTGCAGTGAGGGCAATACCTTTTGACTTTCCTTGGTCTTTTCATGTGCAACTCCTTTAATATTGCTTTAGATTGTAAGCGTAATAAGGAGGTAATATAAAAATGTAAGCTACTGATATGAGTAGCTCGGAAGGTACCTTTCAAATTTGTGAAATTGGCATGAAATTACATTATTTATTGATTTCTACTGGATAAATTAGCATGGAATATACTAAATGATGGTAAAAAACAATTTAAAATCAAAAACATAGGATATGGATCGTCAATTTACTGAAGTGCCAACTGGCACATGTATTTTATCTTTCTTAATTCTGAACAGACCGAGTTTGGCTTTCCTCTGATGTTAAAACTATAGTTTCGTTAATTGTTTTTATCTCGATTTTTAAATCAAAATTGTGCTCTTTCTCATTTTTCATATTCAAAAGTATCAGTAAATGTTTGCTACTCGATCCCGTATTTTTCTTCAGTTGTTCTCTGGAAATATGTAAGATCGATTTGATTCCAGTCATCAGCATCATGTTCACCGTGACTTCCATCAGAGTAACCTAAAATGTACTGGCCGAACTTATTATAGTTCATGCAGCTTTCATAGCTATCCCAATAGGCTATTGCTTCTTTTCTGGCTTTTAATTTTTCTAGTGGCGGCAGATTGTTTCTACCTACTTGAGATGCATTGTCTATTCCTTCGTGATATGAGGGGTTAAGACTAAGCGAATGACCAAGTTCATGCATAACACCTACTGCCATGGCTATCCTTTGGAGTCTTGGCGTTATTGCAGAGGGAAAGAAAACCGTTGCATAAAATTCGAAGTTGCTCGGAATGGATATAACATCGCTCCACAACTTGTAATCTTGAGCAAAGCACCATCCGCCAGAATGATGTATAAATACATATCTAAAGGCCCCCTTTCGCTCATCAGCAAAATGATACTTATAGAATTCCGATCCAATGCCACTTAGTGGACCTATGTAATCCCTTATATACTCCAAATATTCTCCCCCACCATTACTTGGACCACCTGGCCAACCATCATCAATATGAACAGTTATATCATGCTCACTGAATTTATCAACCATCATCAATTGCGACTCTTCCCAGAAAACATGTTCATGGGCGAACAATCCTGGGCCTTTCTCCATAAAATCTACCTCTATGTAGATATCTTGATGATACGGATCAGCCAACCATTTCTTCAAATTGTATTCTTCTAAATTTGATAAACCATCTTTTTCTGGATCAATAGTGGAATGATTGTCATAAACAAACGGATCATAGCCCCATTTCCATTCCCATGCAGTTGGAATGTCATCTTCATCTGGATCAAGTTTAGAATCATCCACCTTTGGATCAGTATGCAGTTTATTTACTTCCCACCAATATGGAATACTGTCACCATCTTCATCTAACTGGTGTACATCGAACCAAATTTCATAATTTTCTCCGTTAAAATGACCATAACCATCACTATCATTAAAGCTATCATCACCTGTCCATCTACCATTTCTAAAATCATAGGTTATCTGAAAAACTTCCATTTCTTGGTCATAATTACGGAATAATTTTTTCGTGGTTTCAAAAATTTTAAGTTCAATAGTGCATTCTTCTTGTTCATCTTCCACAAATCGAAAGGCTTCCCATCCTACATACCCAGTATCCCATTTGTCAATGTTTTTACCGATCCATTCTGCATCATCAATGACAGCGACAAAATGGTAGATGGGCTTTTCCTTCCACGAGTTTCCAATTTTTCTCATTACATTCTCTATTCCTTTTTTATGTATCCGTCTTATCTCTAAAGATACTGCTTGATTTACTCCAAGAGGGCTAATAGTATCATCAATTATTCCATTTTCATCAATTCCCCTTTCCTCCTCTTCTTTGGGTCTAGATTCCAGATAGAAAACTACAAAACAGATAGAGCTCAATAGAATTATAATTAGTGATATGGCTATTAAGGTAAGCAATTTTTTGTTCTTTAAAGACAAAAAATCCTTTCTTTTTTTATTTTTTGCCCGTTTTTCCATTTTTTTGCCTAGCAATCAATATATAGTGATTTATATACTCTTTAAGACTATAAAAACATATTGTAAAATGTAACACAAAATGGCTTTATTGTTGTAATGCCCGCAGTTCAAAAAAAATAGAAAGTGAATGTTTCCTACTCACCCAGATCATGGAAAAGTTTTAGAAATTTCGTTGATATGTCCAACGACGTCATGGCAAAAAATGGAAGAGTGATAGCGGGCTACATGACCAAAACATTTCAACCACTTTATGCATATTAAGAAACGTCATTTATTTGATATGTTTAAGGATAATAGAAAAATACTGTAAACATTAATTTTGTATCAGAATTACATATTTTGTACAAAACAACAAATTGTTGAGATATTTTATACTTTTATACAAATTCTCAAGACCAAGTAGTAAATATACTAATTGTATTAATAAACTGTATTAGATAAAGACAAGGGGAAAACAATATGAAACATGTTTATTTAAAGGCAAAAATAGTTTGCATCTGTACAATACTATTTTTGATTGTGGGCTCGAATCAGGCAAGTATCATCGCAGAAAAAACAGGAATTACAAATATGAGTTCTGAATGGGTTGTGATGTTTTACCAGAATGGTGATAACAAGCTTTCACCTTATATTGATGTGTGCCTTGACCTTATTGAAACGGTCGGGGCAACTGATGATGTGAAAATCGCTGTTCTTATTGATAAAAAACCATTGAATGATACAAAATTGTATTATTATAATGGCAAAACGGCAGTAGAGCAAGAATGGCCATTAGAATCTGACATGAGTGACCCTGAAACATTGGTTCAATTTGCAGAAAAAGTAATGAATGATTACCCTGCGAATCATTATTGTCTTGAAATAACAGCAAACAAAGGAAGCGGTTGGCAAGGTGTCTGCTGGGATGAGCATGGTGATGGCATCATGATTACAATGCCTGAAATATATGATGCTCTTGACGAAATTACGGAAAATGGTTGTTTTAAATTAGATGTTATATTGATGCAAACTTGTCTTGGCGGAAACCTTGAATTCCAGTATCAAGTGCGTCAATTTTGTGATTATTATGTAGGATATGCTGATTGTGGTTTAGTTGGAGATATACCATTTGATGGCATCCTTGCAGAGTTAGTTGAAAATCCTTCAATGACTTCCGAAAACCTGGCGACCATAATAGTTGATCAGTTTACACCCCAGCAAATTCAAAATATTTATCAGGCAATGGGTGCAACTGATTCACTTATGCTTGATGAACTTGCTACTGGCATTGATGATCTAGCGCTTTTTTTAATTGATAACATTGATCTATATAAAGATGATATTCAACTAGCATTGGAAGATGCGAGAAAATATGGTCTTCAATTCAATATTGATTATTATATCGATCTTGTTGATTTCTTAGAACATCTATCAATTAATGACCCTGATTTTAATGGCATAAAAAATGATGTTTTAAATAAAGTTGAAAACGCTGTTGTTTCGAAAGTAGCCTTAGAAGGATATCCCTCATGTGGATTTAATTTTTACTTTCCAAACAATAAGGATGATTATAATGATGCTTTACGATATGACCACGCCCTACCATCCCCATATAAAGAGACTCTTTTTGCAATAGATACAAACTGGGATGAATTTTTAAAAATATATTTGGAAATTCCAAATAACGTTGCACCGAATCCACCTACTATTTCTGGTCCAAATAAAGGGAAAGCTAATGAAGAATATGAATTCATTTTATCAGCAACTGATCCTCAAGAAGATGATGTAACCTTTTACATTGAATGGGGCGATAGTACCTATGAGATGACTGATTCCGTTTCTTCAGGGGACGAAGTAACCATAGGTCATACTTGGGATGCTGAGGGAACATATGAAATTAAAGCGAAATCTATAGATCAATATGGTGCTGAGAGTGACTGGGCGACTCTTGAAGTAAGTATGCCAAAGAGAAAAACCTCTAGTAATTCACTGTCCGCTGCTATTCTCATAGGGAAAATCACCCATATTGAATACCAAGATGGGAGTTTTAGATTTCTACCAGAGAAAATGATGTATATTGGTTATCATGCAGATCAGGGCCTGGTTATCCAGATACTAGATGAAACCGTTGGGGGATTTCCTTGTTGTAATTATATTGATCTCGTCAATTTCCATGGCATTGCAACTTCAAAATTCATCTGTGGTATATGGAGCATAGTATAGTTGGTTATAGAGAGAATACACATAACATTTATTATGTCGTAACGATAAATAATATATATCGTTGCCTATATTATAATTAGTAGATAGGGGAAAAATATGAAAAAAATATTGCCATTGCTGGTATTTGCAATCTTATTTCTAAATGGACTTGCAGCTGTTGCATTTCCTGATGAAGAGAATTGTCAGCAAAAATCGATTTTATCTTTTTCACAACTTTCAATAAATGAAGATGATGACTATGTAACCTTAGAACTAGATGGCGCAAATTCAGTATTGATAAAACAAGATCATTACGTAGTACCAACAAGAATTGAAACGTTTACATTTCCTTTTGGAACTGAAATAACAAGTGTGTAATGCACCCCAAAAAATATACATGAAACGATCCTGACAAAAGAATTAATGGTTACGCCGGAACCAATAAGTCTAGATCAAACAGCAACTTCAAATAGCAATTTTAAGCAATATGTAAAACCGGTTACTACAAATTCTTGGTGTGATTATGATGTTGGAGCTGGAATAGACGGAGACAAACATTGTGTTTTTGTGAAAGTACAAACATTCCCATTACAATATAACCCATCAGAAAATACAATAGAGTGGGCTGAAACCATTGAAATAGAAATACAATACAAAGAACCAGAACAACCCATCATATTTGATGATGAATATGCTCTTGTTGTCATTACACCTTTGGAATTCAGCGAGGAATTAGTAGATTTATTAGATCATAAAAATAGTAGAAATCTCTCAACGAACCTTGTTACACTTGATGAAATATACAACGGCAGTTATTTTTCAGTTCAGGGTCGAGATGACCCAGAAAAAATAAAATATTTCATTAAAAATGCGATAGAAAATTGGAATATTAGGTTTGTTTTGCTTGTTGGTGGAGCAGAGAAATTTCCTGGCAGACGCACTCATATCTATAAGGAGTACACATACCAAAATGAATTTACTTTCTTATCTGATTTATATTATGCAGATATCTATGATGAAGAATTTAATTTCTCTAGCTGGGATACTAATGAAAACGATGTTTTTGGTGAACATGACTGGTATGGATATAATGATCAATTAGACCTATATCCTGATGTTTATCTTGGTAGACTTGCATGTGTGAGTGAAGATGAAGTAACTACATGTGTTAATAAAATTATAACATATGAGACAGAGAAAGCATACGCGCAAGATTGGTTTACCAACCTTGTAGTTATTGGTGGAGATTCTCTACCAGGAGATGAAGAGCAGATAGATGAGGGAGAATATGTTCAGGAGAATGTGATCGATATCATGGACGGTTTTATACCGATTAAAATCTGGGCATCAAACGGAAAATTAAATCAAGCATCCAACATAAATGATGCAATCAACAACGGTGCTGGTTTCGTGTTTTTCAATGGTCATGGTAACACAGATTCATGGGGCACTCACCCCCATGAAAATGGAAGAGTATGGATACCTCCAGGTCTTTATAGAAATTCACATATCAATGCACTTTCCAATGGAAATAAGCTCCCCATAGTGATATCCGACGCATGTCATCCTTGTAAATATGATCTTAGAAGTGACTGTTTCGGATGGACATTTGTCACAAATCCCAATGGTGGCAGTATCGCATTCCTTGGCGCAACAGATTTTGACCTATCTTATGAGGGAGTAGACATCATAACAAAAGGTATCGAAAAACTTTGCTTGGAACTGTCTACACATTATATCGAAGGTGCAGGAACATTTGGGGAGTTGTGGGGTAAATCTGTTAGTACATATATATCTCCTAACATGGATAAAATCGATTATATAACAGTTGAGGAATTTCAACCGTTTGGTGACCCAACACTTACAATTGCCGGGGAATCACTAGCACCAGAAAAACCAGATGCACCTGAGGGGCCAACAAAAGCTAGTGTAAACAAAGAACATACATATACTGCATGTACTAATGATCCTGAAGGAGATAAGATCTATTATTTGTTTGACTGGGACGATGGATCTGATAGTGGTTGGATAGGGGCATATGCTTCTGGTGAAACCGCAGAGGCATCTCACGTTTGGACTGAACAAGGAAATTATGAGATTCGGGTTAAAGCTAAAGACGAAAATGGAGTTCAGAGTGACTGGTCAGATCCGCTACCAACAATCATGCCAAAAAACAGAGCAACTAACTTCAACTCATTGTTTCTTAGATTCCTTCAAAATCATCCACAGATGTTCCCTATTCTGAGACTGATATTTGGTCAATAGATTTTTCTACAGGACTTCGTCTCTTTCTCCCTTTGATTTTTAAAATTCAGGCATATAACGATATTTGTGACGTTTTATAAGACTGACAGATTTGTAATTTCTTATCACATTTGGAAATTTTTTAATAAGATCCTGCATAACTTGATAGAGTTGACTTATGTTTTCTAAATGAAATTCTAATTCTAAATGACTTTCCCCTGTGGTTGTATCTATACAGATTAAATTTGGATTAAATTTTATATAATTGATGATTTCACTTCTATGTTTAAACTCTTTAAGAAAAATATAAACTTTGAAGGCATGATAGCCCAGTTTTGAGATATCGATCTCGGTTCTAAAACCCTGAATAACACCTAGTTTGATCAATTTTTTTATTCTATAGTTTATCATTGTAGCAGAAGAATGAAGTTTGTCGGCTATATCCGTTAACGGTCGTCTTGCATTTTGGGCTATTTCACTCATTATCTTAATATCGGAATCATCGATTTTCACTTTTTTTCCACCGCCGTAAAATTCAAGCTTTGTTCTTTCAGGTTTTTTATAATCATTTAATAAGAGGTAGGAAGGTCTATAGTGAACCTCGTTCAAATAAAAGGTAAAAACTTGATCTTGAAGATAATACCCATATCTATTTTGTGTTTCTTCCCAAAAACGATAGAAGTCACTTATGTCCTTTACCCATAGAATCACCGATAAATCAAAATATCCCTGAACCGAGGCAACTAACATGGAATATCTATAATTTGTAAAATAATCAATAATTTCTTTTTTAATCTCTGGTGTTGTATACTGGTACAAATAATGAAATCTTGTAGCTAAATACCCTAATCTGTACGCGTCAATAACAGTATAAAATTTCCGAATAACTCCTTTTTCTTTAAGTCTGTTTATCCTATAAACCAATACGGTTTTCGAAAGACCTACTTTCTTAGCTATTTGTGAGTATGATTGTCTTGAATTTATATCTAATTGGTACAATATCCTCCTGTCTTTCAAATCAATTTTTAGCATGTTATTGTTCATTATGATTTTTTAATTATAAATATTTACCGTTTTGTACAAATTTTTGGCAATAACCTTTATCTATTATTTTTTACTATTATATATTTTATAATCTAAATAGGGGGAAAATATGAAGAGTAAATTACGTAAGAGAAGTACAGCTTTTTGTTTCACGCTAGTTTTTTTCGGTCTTGCCATTCTGCCTGCAATTGAAACATCATCTTTAACGGATTACTCACTTCCGTCACCAATTGATGTTGATATGATTCTTGAAGAATCAATTTTTCGGAGGATGTCTGTACGGGAATTTACCGGTGAACCTGTTACTGATGAGGAGTTATCTACAATTTTGTGGGCTGCCTATGGTTTAAGAGATGATGGTAAGCGAACGGTTTCTGCAATTGACGGTATTCATGCAGCGGTTATTTATGTTCTGAAGGAGGACGCGGCATATACATATGATGCACTGAATCATTCTCTCATCTTATACAAGGAGGGAGATTACAGAGATATTGTCGGGTGGCAATACAGTGCCCCCATTCAATTGGGACTTTGCTGGAATACAGACAAAACCGACATCTGTTATGCTGGTGCTGAACTTGGAGAAATCGGCCAAAATATTCATTTTATGGCAAATGCTCTTAATTTGGGAACAGTTGTCACAGCACAAGGTCCTGATCCAGCGATAGAACCACTTGGGCTCCCTGATAATGAAGAAGGCATGATTGTTATGCCACTTGGACATCCAAAATATCCGTACAACTTTATAGATAAACCTAGGTGGATTTCTCTTCTTCCCCGTATTCAATACTCGGATGTATCTCTATCAACTGCGATTCAAGAAAGAGAGGAGTCAACTTCTTGGAACGGTGAACTTACAAAACAAGAGCAAACACAGTTGATATGGGCATCATATGGATATTCTTATTTTCTAGATGACAGCAATAATACTATTGGTAGACTGGATAGACATAGAACTGTTCCGAGTGCTCATGGTTACTACCCATTGCAAATGTATGTTGTCACTGAGTCTGGCATTTATCTTTACTTCCCTAACTTCTATAATCCCGTTTATGGATTGCTACGTGGAATATGGAATTTACCCGTTGTGACATTTTTGATGAAAATAAAAAACGGGGATTACAGAGAGGATGTTGCTCAAGCTTCTTCTAATCCATCTATTGCTTCTGCACCTCTTCTAATTATTTCTGTTTTAGATGTGGATAAGACAATTCGATGGGATGATCTTTCTGGGATGTTGCATATTTGGTATTACGAGGCAGGTGCATCTGCCCAAAATATTCTTTTAGAGGCCGCAGCTTGGGATCTTTCTGGGAACATTGAATTTCCCAGTGATGTTGCAGCTATTCGTTCTCTTTTTAAATTGAATGATGACTTCGTACCACTTTTTATAGTGCCTGTTGGGAGATAAAACTATGAAAAAAATTTTACAATTTTTGGTCCTTGGTTTATTAATAATCAATATAATTTCAGCAAGTGCCACTATCCAAAATCAAAATGACTGTGTATCAACTCAAATAATTGATAATAACGAAGTTGACTATTTCGATAACATTATTATAAAAATAATGAATAAATGTCATTCCCCATCCATTTCTGCATGTATAATTAAAAATGATGAAATTGTTTGGTCAAATGGTTATGGTTTTGCAGATATTGAAAAGGGTATAAAAGCATCTGATGAAACAGTTTATGTTATAGGTTCAACAACAAAAACCATTACTGCAACAGCTTTAATGCAATTGTATGATCAAGGATTGTTCAATCTTGACGATGATGTAAATAATTTTTTACCTTTTGAATTACGTAACCCACATTTTCTTGATGAGCCAATCACTATTAGAATGATATTATCTCATACATCTAGTTTTAAAAGAGATCCATCAACCTATTGGTTAGAAGTTGATAATTGGTATGAATATGAAGGCCCCCCATTTGATTATTATCCAATGCCTTGGCTCCAAGAATATCTCACTCCCAGTGGAAATCGATATGATCCATTAATTTGGGATGATGAATATGCCCCTGGTGAAAAATCTCAATATGCAAATATTAACTTTGATTTAGTTGCATTTCTTGTTGAAATTATTTCAGAAGAATCATTTTATGAGTATTGTGAAAAAAACATCTTTGAACCATTGGATATGAAATCAACAAGTTTTTACATCAATAATTATGAAGAAGGCCAATTAGCAACTCCTTATGTTTGGGATTATACTGAAAATCTTTTATTAAAAGGAAAACATCAAATGCATATCCATTATCCAGTGGGATTCCTATTTACAACAGTTATTGATTTATCACATTTTTTAATAGCTCATATGAACAATGGTATTTATAACGAAACAAGAATACTAACAGAATCAACAGTAGAAGAAATGCATAAAATACAAACTCCTAAAGGTAGATTACAATATGGATTAGGATGGCATTTCAGTTCACGTAGTTTTTGGCTTCTTGGGGAGCATTTGTTTTATTCTTCTAATAACTATATTTTCAATTTTCCAAGATTGATTTATAGTGGGCATGGTGGAGATGCTCATATGATTAGTCCTTATATTTATGGTGTTGGTACTTTAATGCATATGAAGGAATCAGATAATTCAGGAATAATAATTTTTTCAAATAATGATTTTACTTTTTATAAAGACGGCTATAATGGAAAACAAATTCTTCAGGAATTATTATTTTTAAAAGGTATGAAAACTATGGAGTTAAAACTATGAAAAAAATAATGCCAATTGTATTAGTAGGAATTTTAGTCCTTAGCGGATTTGGAGCTGTTGCATTGCATGATAAGCAATATGAAACAGAACTCATGACAGATAAGATAGTGATTTCTGAGCCTGAAATAACAGATATTGATGACTATGTGTCTGTTAATCTGAAAGAAGCAAAATCATTTCTTTTGGGAACAGGTAAACCAATGCTACCTGTTGTAACAAAGGTATTTACCTTTCCGCTGGGAACAAAAATTATTGACGTTTCCGTAGATTACGAGGTTGAAGAATATAGGTTACCTAAAAAGATTCAACCAGCTCCTGTACCCGTTATCTTGTCTAGGGAGTTCTCACAAGCATCAACTGAATTAATTCCCGATGAAACAGTCTATTCTTCTTCAACGCTTTATCCCTTAGAACCTTGCAACGTTTCTAAAGGAGCTGGATTACACAAAGGAGAGCATGTTCTTTTCTTAAATGTAAAAATCGCAACTCAGTATAACCCAGTAGAGGACATACTATATGTTCCAAAAGAAATTGAAATTAAAGTTGCATATGCTCCCCCATCTGAAACTCCATTGTTTGTTAATGATGGCTATGATATGGTTATTATTGCACCAAGCGAGTTTTCATTAAACCTTCAACCATTGATTGATCATAAAAACAGTCATGGGGTTCAAACCATTCTTAAGACAACCGAGGAGATCTATAATGAATATGAAGGTCGAGATGAGACCGAGCAGATTAAGTATTTCATTAAAAATGCAATAGAAAATTGGAATATTAGGTTTGTTTTATTAGTTGGAGGAGCAGAGCAACTTCCTGGCAGATATACACATATATATTATGATGATTTTAATCTATATCCAACTCCAAACGAATGGGTTTTTTTATCTGATTTATACTACGCTGATATTTTTGATGAAGAGTTGAAATTCTCTAGCTGGGATACGAATGAAAATGATGTCTTTGCTGAATATAATTGGTACGGTAATACTGATGAATTAGATCTCTATCCAGACGTATATTTGGGTCGATTGGCATGTATAAATGAAGATGAGGTGATTGCATGTGTTAACAAAATTATCACATATGAGGTGGAAAAGGCATATGAACAAGATTGGTTCACCAATCTTGTTGTTATAGGTGGAGATTCTCTGCCTGGGGACGAAGAACATATCGATGAGGGGGAATATGTTCACGAGCATGTGATTGAAATTTTGGATGGTTTTATACCAATTAAAATATGGGCATCAAATGGAGAAGTACATCATGCATCCAATATTAATGATGCAATTAATAACGGTGCTGGTTTCGTGTTTTTCAATGGTCATGGGCACTTAGATCTATGGGGGACTCACCCTCATGAAAATAACAATGAATGGCTACCGCCTGGATTTTATAAAAATTCACATATTAACTCTCTTTCCAATGGAAATAAGCTCCCAATAGTAATTTCTGATGCGTGTTATCACTGTACCTATAATGTTAGAAGTGATTGTTTTGGATGGACATTTGTCAAGAATCCAAACGGTGGCGCCATAGCATTTCTTGGTGGAACGGATATTGATCTTTCCTATGGGGGTGTAGACATCATAACCAAAGGTGTTGAAAAACTTTGCTTGGAATTATCTACACATTATATGAAAGGTGTAGGGACATTTGGGGAATTGTGGGGTGAATCTCTTTCTACATATATATCTTATAGCATGGATGAAATCGATTATATAACAGTTGAAGAATCTCAACCTTTCGGGGATCCCTCACTTGCAATCGCAGAGAGATCACTGGCACCTGAGAAACCTACGATCACTGGACAATCATCTGGAAAAACCGGTGTTGAATATATCTATAACGCATCTACCACTGATCCAAATGGAGACAAAATATATTATCTCTTTGACTGGGGTGACGGAAGCAACAGTGAATGGATTGGACCAATCGACAGTGGCGAGACGGCAAATGCCCCCCACATCTGGGAAGAAAAGGGCAACTATGAGATTAAGGTAAAGGCAAAAGATGAACATGGCGTTCAGAGTGAATGGTCAGATCCTTTACCAGTTAGTATACCAAAAAATAAGGTGTTTAATCTATTATTTTCCCAATTCTTTGAGGGATTCATAGAGCGTTTTCCACTGTTATTTTTGTTTCTGCAATTTCAATGTTTTAACGAATTGATATATAATTTAGAGGCGAAAAAATGAAAAAAATAATGCCAATTGTATTAGTTGGAATTTTAGTTCTCAGTGGATTTGGAGCAATTGCAACCAACAAATATACCACTGATGAGGCTGCTGCAAACTTAATTGATCTTGAGACACTTGTCATACCAGTATCATTCCCAAACTCTGAGGAATATCAAATCATCGATAGTGAAATGGGACATAAAATTGAGATTGAGGGTTATGGTCATTTAATGAATCCAGGTAAACCATTACTACCCTATAGAAATTTATTAATTGCTCTGCCACCTGGTGCCAAGGTTGAATCTGTCGAAGTGAAAGGAGGAAATACCAAACAACTTCCTGGTACATATCAGATAATTCCAACCCCTCAAATAGTGCCCATGGTTGATCTAGAGGAGTATAGTGATTATGCTAAAAGTATCCATGAGGGTTGGCAAGAGAAAAATGAGTTGATCTATTCCTCAGATGATGCATATCCAAGTGAAATTGGAAAACTTGTTGGTTCAGGAACTTTGCGAAAGTACTCTTATGTTTCAGTTTCTGTTTGTCCTTTCAGATATCACCCCTTATCCGGTAGACTTATACATTACGATACTGCCCAAATTATCATCAACTATGACTTACCCTCTTTAGACATCTCTAATTTTCAGAAAGTTGAGGAATTAAAGTGGGATACTCTAGCCGATAAACAAGCTTCAAAGTTGTTTGTAAATTATGACGAAGTAAAGAATTTGTATCAACCAGATGGATTACAATCCAGACCTTTATTGCAAACGCATGATTATGTAATTATTACCACGAGCGATATTTCTAGCGCAATAACATCTTCCAGCTTTCTTGCATGGAAGACATCTTTGGGCTATAATACTAAGCTTGTCCATATTACCGATGCCGAGATTTCCAGTCAATCAGGTCGCGATCTTGCCGAACAAATCCGTAACTTTCTCATAGAATATTATATATCATGGGGTATCAAGTATGCTCTCTTGGTCGGCGATTATGAAACAATTCCAATGAGATACTGTTATCCAGATCCGACTAACCATCGATACGACCCCTTCGATATTACAAGTGGTGAGGTGCCAACTGATTATTATTATGCAGATTTATCAAGTAGTGATTCCGAATCATGGGATACAGATGGAGATGGTTTTTATGGTGAATATGGACAGGATCATCCTGATTTTCTTACTGAGATTTCAGTAGGTCGGATTCCAACTAACGGCATTTCAAGGATAACATATACCTTAGATAAGTTGGTTACTTTCGAGCAAGACACTGGAGATTGGAAGAATAATGCCCTACATGCTGGAGCTTTCTTCTACTTTACAAACGAAGATCGTAGTGGTTGGACGGCAATGGATGGTGCAGTTCTCTCACATTATATTGAGGAAGATATAATGGACGGTTGGACGATAAGTCACTATAGTGAACAAGAAGGATTGGAGAAATCAGTATATGATTGGCCTGCACTTAGTAAAACTGCGTTTATTGATGATTGGCGAAATGGCCAATATGCAGTGGTAAACTGGCAGGGTCATGGTTGGACCAACGGAGTGGCTCGAAAAGTTTGGTCATGGGATGATGGGGATGATGTTCCAGAGGGAAACGAGATGTCCTGGCCATATTTCATTACTATAGATTCTAGTCTGGATGATGATTATCCATCGGTTGTTACTGCCGTCTCATGCTATGTCGGTTGCCCAGAACCCAATGGAGAGAGTAACCTTGGCATCGATTTACTGACAAATCCTTCATTTGGTGCCTCAATTGGTGTTGTTGCTTCTGCCCGTTCTCCGTACGGTTCAATTGACTGGAGCCCTTCAAGCCCAGGAGGCTCCGATTCAATTATATACGAGTTTAACAAAAATATGATTAGTAACCATGAGAAAATTGGCGATGCTCTATATAACTCAAAATTCCTCTGTAACTCTAACTATGGTTGGGATGAATTTTATGAGTACATCGATATGTATACCTTTAATCTCTTTGGTGACCCATCTTTAATGTTAGAGGGAGTCAATGTAGACGGAGGGCCAGATAAACCAAATACCCCATCAGGTCCAGCTAATGGAAAGGCAGGAGAAGAACACACCTATTCAAGTAGCACAACTGACCCTGATGGAGATCAGATCCATTACTGGTTCGACTGGGGGGATGGAGAAAATAGCGGATGGATAGGTCCATTTGATTCTGGAGTTGAGGCAAGTGCTTCCCACATTTGGGATGAAAAGGGAAACTATGAAATAAAAGTCAAAGCCAAGGATATCTATGGTGTTGAAAGTGAATGGTCAGATTCTTTACCAGTTAGTATGCCAAAAAACAAGATAAGTAATCCTTTTGAAAGATTCCTGGAGAATCACCCACACATGTTTCCGATGATGAGACGTCTGCTGAGACTTATAAATTAGTTCACAACCACTTCATCCCTTCTTTTTTATTTTATCTTTCTCAGCCTGATTTCGGCAACATAAATAGGCCCTATAGCAATTTTACTAGTGAATTCGTGCTCCCCCTCATAATTGGGGCATAATTTTTCAACTTGCGCATATACGCGTGTTTATATCAGTACAATCGTACAACATATGTTACAGTAAAGATGCTATAGAAAAATTTAAGCCATGCTATTGTATATCATATTTTGGGAGGAATAAATGATGAATGAAAAAATATTGGGAATAATCATAACGGTTTTGATATTTGCATCCGGTCTTAGCACATCTTCTACAGCAAACATATGTGAAACAAAATCAATCTCCAGTATAACAAACACAGATACGATTGGATTGGATGATATTTATAGCGTGGATGTTTCCTGTGATGAAAACAGTATGATCGTTTATCCAAATGAAACTGCAGTCTATGGAATTTTCATTAAGAACACTGGAAATGTAGTAGATACATATGTTTTGGATTGTCCTGATTTAATAGATTGCTGTTATTGGTCATCACTAACCACCTATGAAGTTACACTATACCCTAGCGAGAGCAATCTTGTCATTCTTACCGTCACACCATACTGGGAAGAAGCGGCAACATACACAATTACAGTAAGGGCAACTTCCATCAGTGATCCAACAGCAAGCGACAGTGTTCCAACATTTACCACTGCAATACTGGGAAATCGAATAATAGATGTTGCCACAGATAAAATAGTATATGAGATTGGAGAAACAGTGACGATGTCACTTACGAATATAGGTAGCGAAGTGATCGAGGGAAATCCAACCTTTGAAGTGTATAATGAAAATAATGAACTGGTATATGGCTGTTATCCTGATTGTTGGATACCCCTTGAACCTGGAGAGAATTTCACGTGTCAGTGGAGCCTCAATGTACCAGAAGGTAAATACATTGTTAAAGGATGGTTTTTAACATATAGTGGAACCTATTTTGACGATGCGACCTTCTTTATACTTGGCAATAAACCAATAGAAGTAACCACGGATAAATCAGTGTATAGTTCTGGTGAAGATGTAATCTTGGTGTTAACAAATATTTGCGATATCACGATAAGCGGTAACCCGTCGTTTAACATATTTGATGAAAACAGCAACATTGTCTTTTCACTCTACATTTATCTCTGGATTGAGCTGGAGCCTGGGGAAAATTTCTCGTGGATATGGAATCAGAAAGATAAACAGGGGAAACAAGTTTCTGATGGCAGATACAGACTCGAGTGGCATTTCTCAACCTACGTAGGGATATTTGTCGACGATGCCATATTTTACATCGGGAGAAATAATCCGCCAAACAAACCTAGTAAACCTAGTGGTCCAACATCAGGTAAAGTAAAAACATCCCATTCATACTCATCATCAACAACTGATCCTGACGGTGACCGGATTTATTACATGTTTGATTGGGATGATGAGTCCAACAGTGACTGGGTAGGCCCATTTAACTCAGGACAAATAGTCAAGATGTCGCATGTGTGGAATACCGAGGGGACATATCAAATCAAAGTAAAAGCTAAAGACGACCCAAATGGTGATGGAGATTTATCGGATGGTACTGAAAGCGTTTGGTCAGATCCGCTACCAATAAGAATGCCGAAAAACAAAGCAATCAATCCATTGTCCTTGCGGTTTCTCGAATTTTTTATAGAGCGTTTTCCACTGTTATTTTTATTTCTGCAATTTCAATCATTCAACAAATTGATATATAATTTAGAGGTAAAAACTGAAGAAATTAATGATAAAGTCGAATAATACTATGATGGAATTAGCATAGGTGTGACAAGAGTATTTAGAAGGAAGTCCTTTTTGTTAATCCTCTGGGCAGATAATTAGATTTGTATACTTCGGGGAAGGTAAAAGTACAATGATTTTTGATATCATTGGGGAATTTGTTATAGATATCTTTAATGAACGGATGTAATTCATGGAAGTTATGAAGATAAAAATTTAGACCTAAATCACAATGATCTACCATTTCATTTATGTAAGTCAAATTAGGATAAAATTTTACATAATTTATAATATTTTTCATTTTTTCATAATTTTTAAGAACGATATGAACTTTGAACTGCTGCAAATCAAATTTTGAAAAATCTATATGAATTCTAAAACCTTGAATAACACCAACTTTGATTAATTTTTTAATTCTGTAATTTATCATTGTTGCAGAAGAATTCAGTTTTTCAGCAATCTCTGTTAGTGGGATACGTGCATTTAAGGCCATTAGATGTAATATTTGCAGGTCCTTACTATCAATGTTTACTTTTTTTCCACCATCCACAATCTCCATTTTTTCCCGATCACCCTCCATGTAATTATCTAATAAAAACGAATGCGGATAGGAATATGTCTTTGTAAAAAATGCTATTACACACTCTTGAAAGTAAAATTTATATTTATCTAGAGTTTTTTTCCAGAAAGAAAAGAAGTCATTTAAGTCTTTTACTAAAAATAACACTACTAAATCATATTTCCCTTGGATATTAGCAACCCACCAACAATAGTCACTATCGACAAAATAATTGATGATTTCCTTCTCAATTGCCGGAGTATAATATTGATAATTCACATAAATTGCTAGATTGATATATCCCAATTTATAGAAATTAATAACCGTATAGAAATTTTTGATTACACCTGTTTCTTCAAGTTTTTTTATCCTGTATGCCACTACACTTTTAGGAAGGCGAACATTTTTTCCTATTTGTGATAATGTTTGTCTGGCATTTTTATCCAGTTCATAAAGTATTTTCCTGTCTTTCAAATCAATTTTATCCATAATATTGTTCATTACAACATTCTTACTATAAATAAGTTTGTTCTTTCCAATTTTTTGATAAGATGTCTTTTATATTCTATTCTGTATAGATTATATATTGTATATTAAGACAGCGCTTTAGGAAAATAATTGGGGAAAATAACATTGAGAATAAACTATTCGATAAAAAGATGTTTATTCGCTCTATTCATAAGAACTTTTCCAAAGTTCTCCCCCCATTTTTCCCTTCTATTTTCCTAAGTCCTATAAAAATATCTTGGGAAGTAAAAATATGAAAAAGATAACATGTTTGGTAGCTATATTAATAATAATTGGAACATATGGGGCAGGTGCCTACGCTGAAAACGATTCGAACGAATTTTTGAAAGTATGTGCATTGACAAGTTATGATATGGTAATTATTGCACCAAATAGTTTTTCCAATGCGTTACAACCTTTGATTCAGCATAAAAATGATCACGATGTATCTTGTTTTTTACAGACAACGGAAACTATTTACTCTGAATATAATGGTAGAGATGATGCCGAGAGTATTAAGTTATTTATTAAGGATACAATAGAAACATATGGTGTGCAATATGTTCTCTTAGTTGGTGGCCATAAAGGGCAGTTCTTTAAATGGTATGTCCCGGTGAGAATTGTTCATTTAGCTGATGGAGCAAGATATACTGAGTATACAAGTGATTTGTATTATGCTGACGTCTATAAGAATAATGGATCTGAGTTTGAGGATTGGAATAGTAATGGTGACAATGTCATTGCTAAATGGGGACAGGATACTTTTGATTTAATTCCTGATGTATGTGTTGGTAGATTACCTTGTAGAAATGTTGGTGAAGTGGAAACGATCGTTGATAAAATAATTGGTTATGAGAATACTGCGTTTGGGCAACCTTGGTTTAATAATTTTATAGTTGCTGGTGGTGACACGGTACCTAATGCAGGAGATCCTTTCCCATATGAGGGAGAGGTATTGTGTGAGAAAGCTGTTGAATATATGGGAGACTTCGAGATCACAAAACTTTATACTTCGGATAATAGTTTAACGGATCAAAGTGATTTTCTAAATGCGTTCAATCAAGGATGTGGATTTGCATTGTATAGTGGTCGTGCTGGTCCTAATCAGTTATTAACATATGATGCTTATGGAGCACCAGTTACACCATTACATTCAAAAAATCTAGATCAATTAACAAACACAGGCAGTTATCCTGTGTTTATCATTAATGGATGCTTGTCTGGGAAATTTGATGTTACTATATTGAATTTCATTAAACTCATCTTAAACCAGCCAAATATTCAAGCTAGTGATGTTGCTTGGGACTGTATTGGCTGGGATATAGTTAAACAAAAGAATGGTGGGGCTATTGCATCGATTGCTCCAACGTCTCAATGTTGGGTTGGTTTAGGAGACACGGACAATAATGAAATTCCTGACATGGTCGAAATTGCATCAGGTTTTCTTTCACTTGAATTTTTAAGAGTGTATTCCCAGGAGGGGAAATCAATTCTTGGTGAGCTTCATTCTAAGGCTATTGAGAATTACGTGAATGTTTTTCCAGTGCATAATAGCAAAATTGATTGTAAGACTATTCAGGAATATGGATTAATT
>JAUWWG010000110.1 GCA_030616985.1 Thermoplasmatota archaeon | reverse complement strand
GACTTTTATAACTGAAAATATTTTTAAGATTTGGCTCACAATTTTTATACCTGGTTTATTCACATTTATAATTTGGCGATTATTACAGAAATGGGGACGGGAAAAAAAAGATAACATTCCCGGTAGAATGTTTGAATATTTATTTTTCTTTTTTCTATTTCTTTCTTCATATGCGATTACATTTATAGCATCATTCAGCGATAAACCTGAAAGAATCTTTGATAACATCCTTATGAACATTTTATTTATCCCATCAATAATAAGTGCAATGTACTCAGGTTGGTTACATTATATCGAAGGGATTCATGGTAAGGATTATTTAAAACCTAAATCTGAAAGAAAATTCAAGAAAAAAGGAAGATGAACATCGCTAAACTATACAAACGGGAGTGTGTACCCACTACGTACGCTTTCAATAATTTTTTAAGGAGTAACAGTTTAATAGAATAGACGTACCACCGCCCCCTAGGGGATCTAGGGGGTAATATAATACTAAAATGACTGAAATACAGGAAAAATATAAATACTATGTAAGACATATCTTACATACTAGTATGTTAGAATATGATATAACCAAATTAAGCACTAAAGGACAAATAGTAGTTCCTAGCCTTTTGAGAAGGGATCTTAAAGTAGGTGAAAAGTTTTTAGTAATAAGGAACAAGGATTCGATTATTTTTCGTAGATTAAATGGGATCGATAAAAAACTAAAAGAAGACCTTGATTTCGCCAAGAAAACCGATGAAGCATTATTACGATATGAGAAGGGTGAATTTAAAAAGAAAAATGCTAAGGATTTCCTTGAAGAACTTGAGAAATGGTAAATGTATCTTATAGTGGTGATTTTAAAAAACAAATCCAGAAAATAAAAGATAATAGTTTAAAGATTAAAATTAAAAAACAAATTGCCAAGATAATAGATAACCCTGAAATTGGAAAACCAATGCAATATGGGCGGAAATATACAAGAGAATTACACATCAAACCTTTTAGACTTTCATATATATATTTGGAGAAAAAAGACGAAGTGATTTTGCTATATTTTTATCATAAAGATAAACAGTAATATTCTGATTTATTTTTTTCTCTTCTGTCTAATAAACAGTTATAATGATTTAAAAATCCTTTTTCTCTTGTTATTCCCTGTTTATAGGGTACAAATAGGGTTTGTAAGCATTATACTAATATGATTGTTGTATTATCATAGGTTCTTGTGGTGGAACTTATGAAAGTAATGAAGAAAGGGAAGTTCCTTGCGTAGAACCTTCCTTATGTCACCGGTGACATAATTACATCTCTAGAGACGTAATTAACATCGTTTCATATGGAACAAGGTTCTCATGTAAATCATTAACGAAATATATACAAAAATATATCTGGATGTGGCTTTGCCCTAAAATTCACGTTTGACCTAAAATTGCAAGTTTTGACTTAAAATTCTTGTTTTTAACTGTACTATTGAATTGGCGGTAGTCGGGTGGTGACTGTTTCGGGTAGGGAAAGCGGGAGGTGTTTTCATTAACAATGTATAAAACAGATTGATTAGTTAACAATTAGAAGAATATGACTACAGATAAACAGATTTCTCAGTATAGAAGTTATGTGATAGAGAAATTCATTAACCTTGAAATGATGATTAATGTAATAATAACAATTTATTATTTGAAAAAAACATCCTTTCAATTTCTTTACGAAGTTCTTTATGATGAATATTTTTCATTTGCTTTAAAGAGAAGAATTTTAGTTAAAATATTAGACAATATAAATAAATTGGATGAAAAGGAAATTAATAAGTTAAACAGAATGAATACGATAAGGAATTATTATGCACACTGTCGCATGAGATATACTCCCATAGAGGGAGAGGAATATTACCCAGACCCTAGAAAAAAAGGTAAAAAAATTGATTTTGAAAAAATGTATAAAGAATTTATCAAAAATGAAAAAACAGTACTAGATTATCTTTTTAAAATTTATGAAGAAATGGGAGGGCAATTCCTAGAGAATATTTTAAAATAATCGTTATTTGGTTGATTGTTCGGATTGTAAAATCTTATAAATTTTTTGGTGCTGACTTAAAATTCTTGTTTTTGACCTAAAAATCAGTATTTTTCGTAATTTTAAGGCAAAGCCTCTGGATGTTAAACCTGCTTTTTTAGTTTCAGTTCATTAATGCCGATTGGTTCTAGTTCAAACATATCTCCAGCTTTGAATTTATATAAGTTAGCGATAGGCCTGGGGATCGTAATTACTAGGCATCCACCAACTTCTCTGAGTTTTTGAGGCATAAATAGACATATGATTATACATATTTAAAACCATATGATTATGAGAAAACTAGAATTTTTAACTAAAAACCATAAATTAACATAAAGTATTCTTATCTTTAATGACCATTATCATCATGCCATGTTTCATGGTGATCATAATGAATGCCTTTAGGAGCGATTTTTTCAAGAGCTCTTGGAAAATCTTTCATCAGACCCGGTTCGTACTCGATTGAAGTGATAGATCCTGTGGACCCGGGTACAAAAACACAGACAATACCATCTTTTATCTTTGATTTACTAATTACATCTTGTACATCTGAAGTAATATCAACAATGTCTACATCTCCATTAGTTTCTATATTTACTTCACCGCAATATACACTCATTACAAATCCTCCGATGTTAATTAAAATCTGGTCTTTCTTCCAGTTGCATCTCTTTTGTATACGCCAAAATCTTCAATGCTTTTTAACGTTTTTCCATCAAATACCGTGCCTTCTACACACACTCGCAGACCTTCACCAATACAGCATTGACTGCAAATTCCTACCCCACACTTCATATATCTCTCCAAGGAAGCTTGAAAAGGAATATTCTTGCATAGGTCAAGTAAACTTTTCATCATGATTTCTGGACCGCATGTCAAAACAGAGGTAAATTTTTCCTTGCTTAATAGTTCATCTGCAAGATCTGTAGCAAAACCCTTGTAACCCTTAGAACCATCATCCGTAGAAATGTGTATTTCAGCACCACATTTTTTAAACCTGTCTTCAAAAAACAATTCACTGCTGTTTTTTACTCCGATAATGATAGTCGAAGAAATATTATTAATTCCCGCCTCCTCAACAGCCGGAGCAAGCATAGCAACACCAGTTCCACCACCAACAAAAAGAATTTGTTTCCCATTTATTTTAAAGCCATTACCATATGGTCCCCTTATGCCAATTTTATCTCCTTTTCCCAAATCGAAAAGATTGTTTGTTGCTTCTCCAACTTTTCTAAAGGTTATACCCTTAACATCCTTGTCAATGTATGAGACACTCATGGGTATTTCGTCTACACCAGGTATCCAAATCATAAAAAATTGACCTGGAATCATTTTTTTTGGATATTCAAACATAAATGTTTTGACATCCTTATTTTCTGTTTTAGCTTCGGTTATCTTTGCTATTTGTGGACTGTTCATTTGTGTGCCACTCCGATTAATTCTGATAATCTTTTATAATTGTGATTTTCCATCCAGCATTCCATTTCTCTACAGATTTTTTTGAATATATCAACACCTCTGTAGTATACTCCTGATCCAATTTGTACTGCTGAAGCACCTGCCATGATATATTCCAATGCATCTTCTCCTGTTGTTACACCACCAACACCTATTATGGGTATATCGACATTCTTTGCTATTTCATAGACACAGCGCATTCCAATGGGCTTTATTGCCACTCCAGAATATCCTCCAGTTTTGTTAGCAAGCACAGGCATTTTGAGTTCCAGATCAATTTTCATGGCCTTTACACTGTTAATAGCTACAATTCCATCTGCATTTCCATCTTCTGCTGATTTTGCAATTTCTATTATATCTGTTAAGTTCGAAGAAAGTTTGACGAAAACAGGTATGCTGGTTGATTCCTTTACCTTAGAAGTTATTTCTCTGACAAGTTTAGAATCTGATCCAGTTTCCAACCCATAACCTTTTGCATGGGGGCAACTCATATTTAGTTCCAGGGCATCCACGCCATAGTTCTGCATCTTTTTACTTAATTCTACAAATTCATGGGAGTTTGAGCCAAAAATACTGCCAATCATGGGAACATTCGAATCTTTCAGTTTTCTGATTTCCCCTTCAAATTCATTTATCCCTGGATTGGGTAACCCCATTGCATTTAAAATTCCATGTTCCAACTCTGCAAAAGTAGGGTTTGGATATCCCTCCCTTGATTTTAATCCAATGGATTTTGTGACAACAGCACTTGCACCGCAATCAAAAATTCGCTTCATACTTCCTGCATCTTCATCCATTATTCCAGATGCCAGTATTGTTGGATTCCTTAGTTTAAGAGAAGCGATTTTTGTGGTAATATCTATCAACCTAACACCTCACACGTAAAATAAGATGCATTATTTATTAGTTGGCTTTTGGGTAATTTTAACAGATATACGCCGAAAGCTGCAAAATCGAAAGGTTTGAAAAGTTTACCGTGCCAACAATGTTAATGGTTTACATAGTAGTTTTTTTCTATGATGTAGTGCCAATGAATATACATGTGAAAAGATAAAAGAAAAAGATAGATGTGATCCTTAGACTATCCAGTAATATTTCGCCGATTTTCATCCTCCTGTTTTTCCTCCAATTGGATAAATCTCAACACCAATGTTTTTATTTAATTACAATTGTTTTTATTAACAAATGTTAAGGAAATATTTAAAAAAGAAAATAACATTACAATTTTGTAGATTTTATATTAGCTTGACTTTGTCACATTAGATTTTTTACTCAATTAAGGTAGGATATACAATATCCTATTTAAACATCCATCCATCTTCCCACCAGTGGATGGGATGCCAGAATGAAGTTTTCATTATCCGTAAAGGATATACATGGATCACATGATAAACTTCAACATTTCCATGATAGATATGCCCTGTGTTTTTTAACGAAAACTCGAAATATGACCAAACAATCATTCCAATATATACAAGGGAAATTGCTTGGAAAAGGCAGAGGTAACATGTGTTCGTATGCAAAAGATGTCCCGGATTGTAATAATCAATTCCTGCAGCTTGCAGATATTCCTTGTAATCTTCGTGTTTGGCTACATAAACCAAAAATAGGTTTGCCAGAACGAAAGAAAGGTCGAGGGCGCCCGCCGCGCGAAAACAAGTGATTGATGATGATTCTGTGCGAGTGGATGATCTAAAAAAACGTATTGCTGATGATGAATGGCGGCAGGTGTTTATCCGCGATACAGAACGACGGGAGCTTTGGACGAATATGGTTTGTTTTCGGGTGTACCCACGGGAAAAAGATGGTCTTCCAGGTAAAGAATGCTGGCTGATCATCCGGGAGGATCCAAAAAGTAGGGAGGTAAAATATCAATATTCGAATGCACCCGCAGATACAAGTTATGACCGGCTTGCGCAGATGTCAGGTAGCCGATATTGGATTGAACGAACGTTTGAGGATGGAAAAGGAATAGCTGGACTTGCAGATTATCAATTACGAGGATGGACTGGTTGGCACCATCATATGACCATGACCATTCTTGCCATGTTGTATCTTATGGTGTTATCAATAGATCTTGGAAAGAAAATTGAGTTTTTGACTGTGCAGGATGTCAAAGAGATTTTTGAAGTGATCATGCCAAAACAACATGTAACAAGTGAAGAGTTGATACAACTTATCATTGAGAAACATAAACGTCGGTTGTCCGCTCGCCAGTCACATCATCGGCGGAATAAATAACAGATGAGTAAACCGGTTATAATGGGGTATTTTTCACTCCTATGTTCAGTGACAGGATGATTGATTTTCAAAGGTTTCTCATCTGTTGATTTTTTTCAGCAGATAAAAAAGGAGGATATTATAAATGGCATCGTCATAATGCTCTTGGTTATAAAGCTAAAAGTGTTTATGATTAACAAAAATCAAATATGATTTTTCTAATCTGACAAAGTCAAGTTATGATGCTTTGTGTAATTAAAATATTATTAAATATATTGCAACATCTGTCCATCTATTATGGAAAGATTTATATTATTCTATCTGTTTTATTCCATATTAGTTTCTGTTATTTCAGATAGAAGAAACGAAAAAGAGGAGGCGGAATAATGAAAAAGAAAATGAATTATAATAATTTGGTGATTTTTGTAATAACTATAATGTTTATATCTGCATCTATAACTCCTGCAGGTATTTCTGTTGTAAACACAAAGATAGGAGAAACTATAGATGGAAAAGATAATAATTATGATGAATCAAGAGGATTTATAAGTAGGATTATAAATTGGCTTGGATCTTTCTTCGGTCGAGATGATTCATCTGAACAAAGCTCTAAGATATTTGATTTATCTATAGACAATACACCTGAATTTATAGACAATACATATGAAAACACCATAAATAATAGGACTTTCCAATGGGACGCGACATCAGATTTCTACGAGAATTGTGGTTCTTATCCAAATAGTTTCAGCAACGGTTGCTACATTTATTCTGAATCAACGGCGTGGATTGATAGTGATCACCCGAATCAGAAAAATTGCAATGAGAGTAATCTTCATATCAGAGTGAAAGAAAAGAACGGTGAATTCAAGATTCGACGGACTTACCTTAAGTTCATTATTCCCGGTCCCGTGGAGTCTTTGAAGCTTTGTATCGACCCAAAGGATAATGCTGATGGAACTGTTGCCGTTCACACTGCGTCATGGACTGGGAATTGTATCGACTGGGACGGCCAACCTGGTCCTGGTAGTTACATTACCAAAGAGACTATAAGCCCTGGCCCTAATTTAGTCTATTTTGACATTACCTCTGCTTATACAGGAAGCGGTCCTCTGAGTTTAGTTCTAAAGATGGATGACGAAACTGTGGTTCAGCACGTTGATTTTTATGATCCCTACTTAGAGATTGATTTAAGTCCTGATGCTAAGGATGACGCCTTTGTTATGGATGAGGACACTACTCTTTATGGTAATGTTATTGCTGACAACGGCAATGGTAACGACTATTTAGGAGACACACCATCCACGGTGAGCCTGAATACGGATGTCAGCCAAGGTAGCCTTACGTTGAACAGCGACGGGGGATTTAGTTACACTCCGACTACCGACTACTGCAGCTCTGACAGTTTCGTCTATACTCTAACTGACAATGATGGAGATAGTGACATGGCCACAGTGAACATCCAAATTACCTGTGTAAATGACGCACCTATAGCCAACGATGACAGTTACATAACAACCGAAGATACAACTTTGAATATAGATGCTCCAGGTATTCTTGATAATGATATTGACCCTGAGGGCGATCCTTTAACCGCTGTTCAAGAAACTGATGTTGCACATGGAACTCTTACCTTGGATCCTTATGGATCATTTACCTACGATCCAAATCCAGACTTCTGCGGAACAGATAGTTTCACATATCAT
>JAUWWG010000131.1 GCA_030616985.1 Thermoplasmatota archaeon | reverse complement strand
TGTGTACAGCTAGGTCGGTACTGGGCGGTACCTCGGTACCAAAATATAATGGAGGTAGTATAAAAATGAACAAGACAATAAAAAAATGTATATCAACAGAAAGAAAACAACAAAAATTTGAGGTCGAAACTGACGATAGTGGCGATTTCAAAATAGCATCAAAAGGGGCAGAAAACAGTGAAAACAACGAAAAACCCATTAGTACCTACTCTGTAGGTACTAAAACAGAAATTCTAAAGGAGGAGAGGGTGACTAAAATAAAAGAGGAAGATTTAGTATCACTCTGTGATACTAAAAAACTCACAGGGCGACCAGTTGTTAGAAGTAAGCCTTTCATCCCAATTGGGCTGCCTAAAAAAGAGATACAAAAAATACGTAGAAATGTAGCGGTCCAGCGAATTGCTGATTACGTTAGGATAGTTAGTCCAGACGACGGGATTGTGGATGAAAAAGCATTTCTTGCATGGATTAAATGGTCTTTGCTTAAGAAATACCCTGATAAATATCTTGAGATTACAAAGAAACGGGGTATTATGGTGCCTTGTGGTGATGGTAGGCTCCGTTTTACTCGGAGTTGGTAGAGTAAAACAAAAACCTTATATACATATACATATATTACATATATACAAGGAGGTGAAGAAATGCCAACTATAACCGTATACATAAATAAGGATTTGTATCAGAAACTCCAAAAAGTTGGAGGTAGTGAAAGTAAAACAATCCAAGACGCGTTGCAACAGTTGTTTGAGAAGTTTTGGATCTTTATGTGATTAGGAGATGTGAATGGATGGTACAAACAAAAGAAGAAAAAGCTGCATATAAAAGAAAATGGTATCAGGATAACAGAGAAGGAATATTAGCAAAAAGAAGAAATTTTTATCAAGAACATAAAAAGGAAATAGCAGCCTATAAAAGAAAGTGGTATCAGGATAATAAAGGTGAAATATTAATATCTGTGAGAAAATATTATCAGTGTCATAAGGAAGAGAAAGCAGCAAGTGATAAAAAATATGCCCAAAAACATAAAGAGGAAATAGCAGCAAGAAATAAAAACCACCGTGAACTTCATAAGGAAGAGATAAAGGTAAAAAAGAAAAAACATTATCAAGAATATAAAGACGAAATATTGGCAAAAAGAAGAGAATTTTATCAAGGGAATAAAAATGCAATAACAATAAGACATAAAAAATATTATAAGGGGCATAGAGAAGAAATAATAGTGCAACAGAGGGGATATCGTCGTGATCATAAAGACGAAATAGTAGCACAACAAAAAAAATATCACCGGAATTATCCAGAAATAGCCAGAATATCGGGCCATAAACGTAGGCTTAAAAAGCAACAATTAAAACAATTGTATACATCTAAAGAATGGGATGATAAGGTTGATGCAACTAATGGTATCTGTCCACAATGTAGTAGACGATATGAGGATGTGCGACCGTTTTGTGTGACTGTAGATCATTGTCCATCGGTTAATATTGTCCCAGTAGGATTTTGTTATACAATTAATGATGTATTCCCAAGATGTGGGTCATGTAATAGTGCTAATGGAGTGTACGGTGGTTATACAAGGTTGGATAATTTTGGGGTGATGAAATGAATGTACCACTCCAATGTATCTCTGCAGTAAAGAACGAAATGGAATATCTTTTAATATGGGCTAATGGAAAGGGAATAATTAAAAGAGCTCCATTCAAACCATATTTTTACTCTAAAAAACGATTGGTGATTTCTAATGCTATAGTGACGGAAATTGAGGGTATTGCGATATCTAACTACGAAAAAACAACATTCTATAAGTATAGTTTTAGAACGAGAAAGGCACTGGTTAATGCAAGAACTGAACATAGTTTTGAAGACAATATTCCCTTCGTCTTACGTAATAGGATCGACAATCCTGACTTCTTTACCCAATATCCTCAAACAAAAATATTACAATTCAATTTCTGTGACGTAGAGCAATCCTGTAGAACAGATAAAATCTTTCCCACTTATGCCGACCATTTGATGTCCATTGCATGGGCAGGAAATGATAGGAAAATTAAGTGTGCTTACTTGGAGAAGAATACACGAAGTGATCTGGGATTATTAGAAACCTATCGTGATCATTATCCTCGCCCTGACATCGAAGTGGGGTTCAACAAGGAGTACGACCTCCCCTCAATTTTCAAAAGGTGTGACAGGAATAGGTTATCAACATCGTGGTTGTCAAAGACGGGGCGATTACCTAAAATAGTGCGACGGGTGCCTCATATGGATGGTACTGTCATATTTGATGTCCTTGATGCTGTGAATGCTGATCAGACGTTGTCAGGGAATGTGGTTGATCATAAGTTGGAAACTGTCGCTGATTATTTTGGTTTCAAAGGCCATCCTGGTATTGACAAGTCGAAGATTTCATCTTATCAGGGTACCCAAGAACTCATCAATTACAATAAGGAGGATGTTGAGCGTTTAATGTTTTTGTTCAACATTTACTGGGAGGGCATCAAATATTTGGCAGATGATTTGAAAATCCCATTATCTGAAGCCGTAAATTTAAATGTATTCTCTTTGGGTTTGATTGTATTGGGCGATCTATATAAAAAAAATGGTATTATTTGTGATGGGGATAACTCGGTTAGATATCCCGAAATATTTAGGCGCCCTAAAAAATCAACTGACCCAAACTATCAAGCTGCTATTATCGACATCTACCAACATTGGTATTTCGAACCTGTCTATAAGGTTGATTTTAGTGGGATGTATCCAACTATTGTATCTCTTTTCAATCTAAGCCCTGATACCTGTAGGTTCATACGTTACGATGGTTATGATGAGAATGGGTTTAAAATCATTGAAGAAGATGATAGATTTATTTATCATATTCCCGACAATGTTTTGAACAAAATAGTGGTTGTTTCGGTGCTGAGAAAGCAGGGATTTCTCGCTGCTACAATGACAAAATTCTTAACGGAACGTGCAGGGTTCAAAGTTGAATATAACGAAACAGGTAGCTTAATTGCTAAAGTAAAGAGTTGGAACTCGAAATTGAAAGCAAATGGCCTTTTGGGTGGTTTGGGGCACGGTCATCATCCCTACGGCCATGTAATGATTATCATCGTGATGTGTGGGATTGGTAGGGAGTGCGAAAAACTATTAATCGGTGTGTTAGAACGATTATATCCAGGAAGTACAATAGAATCCGACACCGATGGTGTCTACTGCAGTGATGATAATTTCGATGAAGATCTTGTTCAAAAAGAGTTTAAAAAAGCAATTGTAGAGAAATTTGGAAGGTCGCTGGGCCTCGAGATCGGTATTGATGAATATGACAGTGGTTGGTTTTATTTGAGTAAAAATTATGTGTTAAGGAAGGGAGATACAGTTACTATTCATGGTGGTGCATTGAAAGGCACCAATAAAACCTTTTTTGAAAGAAATCTAACCACCGAGTTAGCATCAGCAGTTGTCAATAAACAACCAATAGATAATATCGTTGCCAGGTATAAAAAAATGATGACAGAACGGAAGGTACCGTTGAGTGATATGACTATGCGGGTTAAGATGGGCATGCACCCCAAGAAGTACAAAAGTAAGGATTCTACTGTGTTGCGGTTGGCATATCAGGCACGAAAAATGTTTAGTGTTGTACCCAGGGAGGGCAATACTTACTATTATGTTAAGGTAAAGGGTAATCTTAAGGTTGATATTAATCAACAAGGGATAGATGGTGAGGATGTCATGTTCAAGTATCTGCTATACGAATCGGCTGTGCGTGATGAGGATATTATGCGGAAGATTGATTTTGATTATTATGAGAAACGGATGAGACGGATCATGGATATTTTTGCCTGTAAAATAGAATTGAAAAAGAAGCCAAAAAAGAAGGTGAAGGAGGTGGAGAATGCCAAGTTATTCTGACTACAATGATGCAGCCAAAAATCGTAGAGAATATGAATTGACTACCTATGATTTTGACAAGGATTTGTGGTATAATATCCCAGAGTACATGTGACCAAAACTTGAATAAAACGCAATGCTTATATAGACAACTAACTATACACATATTACGGTGGTTGCGGAGCCAAAAATAATATGGATCCCATATCTCTCCTGCGTAGCCGCAGCTATCGCAAAATGGAGGTAAATAATGCCCAATGTGAGCATATATTTGTCAGCAGAAATGTATTTAAAACTCCAAAAAGCCGGTGATCAGTCGAAGACAGTGCAAGAGGCTTTAAATCTCTTGTGGACCACGAGAGCCAAGAAAAAAAATAGGTAATTAGAGGTGGAAAATGACAGAGGAAAAAGAGAGTAAACCCATAGAAGAGCGGCAGATACTCTACACTGATATTCCAGAAAGTGTTTTGATATCGATGGATACAATCATAGATTGTTACTATGAAGAGGCACGGAAGGATTACAAAGCATGTAAGGGAGACACACAGAAAAGTGTGAATCATGTATTCCCACACCTGGAGAGGGTTCTGATTTTTTTAGAGGAATTAGGGATACCCGACAGAAGAAGTGGTTTACTTAAATACAAAGATGTAGACGAAACAGGGGCGGGATCCTCTGTAGAAAAATAAAATGTGAGGTAGTAAAAAATGCCAAAAGAAGAAGAAAAAGAAGAATTTGTAGATGACGCCGACCCAGAGGATTACGATAAGGATTTCGATAAGGACTTTGACGAAAAATATGAGGATGATGCAGGCAAAGACGAAGTCGAAGAGGGTGCAGAAAAAGAGGAATACGAACCAGAGCCCGGTGACTACGATGATTTCAAAGCCGATGATGATAAAGCACCACCAACCATGGTGTTGAAGTTGGATGTTGGTGAGAGCGTAGAGGGCCGATTGGTTAGCGTTCAGAAACAAACCAGCACAGACAAGCGAGGTAATACAATGGTGTCAATGCTTTACCTTATCCTTGCACCAGGCGAATCCGAACCGTGGCGAATCTATGGCACCGTAGTGCTGGATCAGTGGATGAAACCTAAAGTGGTCGGTGACAGGCTTGGGATAATACGTGAAAAGGATATACCAGCGAAGATGGCAGGTCGCAGTCCAACGCAGATGTACAAAACGTACACAATACACAAGATCAAGAAAAAACCTGTTGAGAGAGAACGCCGACCAGAGAGAGAACGTCAACCAGAGAGAGAACGCCGACCAGTGAAGAAAGTGAAAAAGAGTTCCAGGGATGAGAGGGAGTAATCCTTCTCTCCCTCCTAATGGGAACCGATAGGGTTGACACAGGCTATAGCTATTTTTCTTTGTGCATTCGTCGTTTCAAAGATTAAACCTGTAGCCAGGAAACTGATGAGTTCTGTGTGTCAACCCCGGTAAATCCCATTGGCGGGAGCTGAAAAAATCAGTTGGGGGTTTTGTGACTCTCCTCACACCTCCACAAGTGTATTACCACCTTTACCAGCTGATTTCAGT
>JAUWWG010000134.1 GCA_030616985.1 Thermoplasmatota archaeon | reverse complement strand
GGAAAAAAAGAGTAGTTTTTTGAGGAATGAGAAGAAAAATCTGGGAAAACTTCTCATCGCGGTTGAGATGGGATGATGATGCACTCCTTTCTAAAAACACCAGCCCAGATTTTTTAATCACTTCCATCATCTAAGATTGGGATGGGTTTTAAGTAGTTTTTTCGCAGGTGGTTATGCAGTTAAATCACTATCACTACAACCGTTTTAAAAGGTGATTTCCAGGAGAAATAAGGTGTTAGAGTGTCCTACCAAATGGTTGTTAATTTAGCAACTTAAAAAGTGAAAAAACCCCTAGCTTTTTAAACAAATAACCGTTATGGAAATTAGGTGAGGATGAGATGGAATCACGAGTTAAGATAACTTATACGGCGCCTAAGCAAATACCATTATTCGAAGAACAGGATGACGGAAATCTAACGCAATATGCAAAGGAAGATTAACGGTCTATAATTTTACTCCCTTTTAGATGATGGGCAAGTGATAGAACTCTAGTCATTTATGAAATTGATTGACAGGTTTTATATAGTTGCATGGTACAAAAGTTTAAATTCCACCTTTATTTTACGTCCGGTAAAGAGGTGAAAAATGGTCGAATTTGAAACAATAACCGCAGAAGAAGTAGAATTTGGAAGAAATAACTTTATAGAAGTCGCTAGAAAGAAAGCTGTTGGTGACGATGGAGAAAGAGAGTTCGTTTCACTTTCACGAGGCTATCATCTTCCAGATGGTACAAAAAAATGGAAAGCATCCATAACTCTACCCGATGAGGAAGAAAAAAGAGAAAAAATAGCTGAGTTAATAAAGAAGCTATAATTGAAATAAAAACGATTAAAGTTTTCCGTATCTTCAGCTTTTATCTTTTTCATTTATTGAATTTTTTCTATATAGTTCACTTACGTTGACGAAGTATTTCTTTTATTGTCTGTAGTATTCATAAGGTTGTATATAGGGAGGTCACGTTTGTACTACTCATATGATCTGTTACCATTTTTGTCAATAAAAAGTTCTTTTGATTCTAGTACAGTATAATTATCAATTTCTACGAATGACGTCATATCAACATCTATGTTTGTGTCGTATATCACGCTGGGTCCAGAAATAGACACGTTCAGAGATTCATTGCTCCCGTCGTCTTTAAATAATCGCAGATGGCCAATGTCTTCCACTCCAAAATTCTGATTTATTTCGGTCTTTATGCTAGCGCTGCATGAACATTCAATTGGCATCCATCCATCGCTGCTGATGCTTTCCCCTACAAAAATCTCAACCCATGCATGGCCAATTGCACTGACAACTCCATTTGATTCTTCTGCTAGAAATCCACTTATGAATCTTGCAGGTATGCCTACTGAACGACATAATGAGATGTAAAGAAACGAAAGGTCATCACAATCTCCCGATCCCAGTTGATAAGTCTTGATTGCAGTTTGAACATTATTATTAGTCGTATGTATCTGGTAGACTGTATTTTGCTTAAGCCAGGTAAAAAGTTCTTTTGCTACAATAAATGAGTTGTTGCTATTTGCCTGGTTTAACACAGTTTGAGCGGTTGATTTTATATTGGAATTATATGGATCTATGTATATTACATTATTATCTGACTGTTCATTGCAGTATTGATCTACAAGATTCGGATAAAATGTTTTAATTTCTTGTAATGTCAGTGCATCATTACCATTTAAATCGGTAACAAGAAAACTCTCCGCTTCGACATTTGCAAGGATACCTAATTCATAATAATGACTATCTTTTCCACTTATGTTCCATCGTAGGACTGTATTATTTACCAGAGAAATACTTTCATAATCTTGTTGGTGCAATATCTCCGTGGATACTGATCCAAGCAAGATTTCTGGGAGATCACAATCATAATGTATTGTATATTTCCCAGTCCCACTGCAGTTCACTTTGTATCCATAACTGATTATGTATCTGACCTTTGTAGGATGAGATTCATATGTTGTGCCGCCGCCAAAATCAAAGTTAAAATACTCCAAGCATCCAGATGTGGACATAATTAGTATAAGTAAAACGAGAACCAAACCCGCAATACTTCTGCTTTTTTTATCCATGCATATCTTTTATCTCTTACTAAAAAATCCTGCTTTTTTACCATATGAAGCACGGTATTTACAACTTTCTTTCATTGGGCATTTGATACACTCTGGATTTTCCTCATGACAATAGTTTTCACCGAGTTTAGCCAGAGAGTCTAGATATTTGTAGACATTTTCTTTCATCTTTTCGGCTTCTTTTGTAAGTATCTTTATTGCCTCGTCTGGATCACCAGTAGAAACCCACCCCAGTCTCTTTGCCACTCTGTTTACATTCAAAGCTTTTTTTGTGGATTTGCTTCTATTAGGTGTTGGTTCAGGGAAGTCAATTGAAATTTCAGGTTGCACTCTTGGTTGGGGTTCAGGCATTGACATATTTGGCATCTTGGGGGGCTTGTCAGATAGTCCTCCCCCTTTTGTTATGTTTACTGATTTACCGCCATGGCTTGTTTCCCTGGTACGTATCTCAGCCATAATTGGTATCTGAAGAGAAGCACCAGAAATGAGGGCTACACCAATCGGAAGACGTTGTATTTCGCGGTACGTCTGATTAGTTAAACCCTCGACCGATTGAATAATGGCTTTGAGATCATTGGGATTTGTTACCTTTAGGATTATATTTGTATTGCACTGTGAAATTATGTTTTTATCTACTTTAGCTGGACGTTGACTGATAATACACAGCCCCATTCCAAATTTTCTACCCTCTGACGCAATTGTACGCAGAATGTTGGATGAAACGGCACTTCTAAACCCTCGCTCGGGACAGTAATTATGTGCTTCCTCTACCACAAATAGAAACGGCGGGATTTTACCAGCTTTACGGGCATCAAACAATTCCTTGGTCAGACGCGCTACAACAACCTCTTGTACATCTGGAGGAACGCCTTTCATGTTGATTGTGGAGCACTTTCCATTTCTAACAAGTTCACCAGTAGATGTTCCTCGTTCTGAGAAAACACCTATTGAGTCAAGTGATTCAAGTGAAGCTATAACATTCCATCGTGCGTTACTTTTACTTCTGTTAACAGCATCTATTATATCTCTGAGATCATAGATTTGTTTGTATTCCTTAACCTCTTTGATTGCCTGATATAATACTCCTATCTGGGGGCCAGATAGCTTTGCAGAAAGGAGATCTGTTATCTCACGTGCTTCAAGATTTAGGCCACTGAGGGTAAGATGTTTTACACTACCTCGTCCGCCAAGTGGAGAAAACTCAGTCATCTGGCTAGAATAATCTCGTTGCTTGACACCAAACCTTTCCATGTTTTTCTGGTCTTTTCGGCTCTTGTTTGGCTTTGTAAGTGAGTGGTATTCTCCATGTGTATCAATTATAACCATTGGTATTTTTTTCTTTAATAACTCCTCTACAAGAACACCACATGCATAGCTTTTACCCCCACCCGTTTTTGCTAGTACACAAATATGCTTTTGAACTAGTGAATCGACATTCAGATAAACTTTCAGATCGTGTCCTTTCAATAGACCAACATATGCTCCATTTTCCTTGGCAGCATTCAGTCCTAGAACCTGCCTAATAAGATCTTCATCAGCACGTACGATTCCGCTGCCTGCATTGAAAGGAGTACGGGGTGACTGTAAAAGCCCTTTTTTGTCACGATATCCGATTACATCTGCAAATGCGGAAACTTTGTTCTTGATGTGAGGAATTTCATCATCGCTTGTCATACTTATAGCTTCCTCAAACTTGAGGTCAGAGAGCTGCCTGATATCCATTACCTGGGCGAGCATATTTCCCTCTTTGTGAGGAGCATATATGTAGTCAAACTTTCGTATTCCTTGGCTATTTACTGTGAAATTAAACTCAGTCGAGCCGACCTCTCCATATATAAAACCGACAATATTCTCTTTTTGTTGCATCCTAGATCCCCTATTTTTCAGAATAATACCGCACTTAGTTATTATAGTTTTTGTAATTTTTTACCAAGTTCCACGGGCAGACCTGCAAGTTTCTCAAGAGCCTCTATCTCCATAAAATGAAGCTTTCCTGGTACAACCAATGTGTGAAGAGGCGGACCAAACTTTTTGTCCTTTAAAATGCTCATTCTGTCCGCCATCAATGTTGGACTTGATGACCCTGCACGAGCTACTGTGCAAACTATGGTATCTTCAGTAATAATTTGTTCTTTTAATTTTTTTTCCATTTCTAGTAATAGTGCCATACCTTCATTAGCTGTCATATATCTTTCTTTATCTGCCTGAATATCAAGAAGTACAAGAGTATGTAAACCCTTCTTCTTGTTATCCTTTATAACGCCGTAAGGACTTGTTGGGAAATAATCTTTTTCCGGAAATGCAAGTGTTGTGGTTCTACCAAACTTGTAATTTTGCAAACCAAGCAGACCTGGAACCGCGGTGACGATGCTACTACCATGTACAACCTCTGTCCTAATTCCCATATCTATAGCTCTTAGTCTAAGATTAATGTGAGTGGTAGCAGTCATTGAGTCGCCGCATGTTAAAAAAGCAATATTTTTATCAGTGGCAGACTTTAGTATTTTATCACCTTTTTCAGTTTCTTCTCTTGATAGGATATCTATAACTTTTCCAATTTTTTCTTCAATTTTGTTTATGTTAGTTCCGATAAGTTTTGCCGTGTAAAATTCAGCATAGACCTTGCTACAGTTTTTGATTTCTTCAAGGCCCTTTAGCGATATGTCTTTTTCATCGTGTAGGCCTAAACCTATGAATGTAAGACTGCCCTTTGACATGTTAACTCAGAAAATCTTAATTGACATGCATACAAAAAGGTTTGTTTTATGGATTTAGGGAATCAGATATT
>JAUWWG010000097.1 GCA_030616985.1 Thermoplasmatota archaeon | reverse complement strand
GTAGATAACGATGCTAAAAATAAGTGAGATGGAAAAAGAAGGGCTTAGAGAGATTCTTGAAAAGGAAGGTCTGCAATCATGTCTAAGAGAGGCAAGGAATGACCCTGAAGCCATCATGGTATGTGAAGGTTTGAATTATGATTTTTTTGTTGATACTGCAAATATAATAGCAAAAAAGTTTAGGGACAAGGAAGCAAACAAATTCCATATGGATTACATCGGTGAAAAAATAAGGCAACTCACTATGTATGGAGATACAGTAACACGTTTCGACGAGAAGCAGAATAAGAAATGGCGAAATGTCTACAGCGCAATGCTTGACGAGGGGTTCTGATGAAGGTTAAAATGTTGGTGAAAAATGAAAAAGGCGAGGTTGTCGAAAGCTATGAAGCACCCGATGGAAGTTGGATACAAACCGATCGGTTTGGTTCACAGCATATCCCTGCTGCGGCAACCCCCGTTACCTATGAGTTGAAGGGAGGATCCATAACGTTTATTCCTCACGCTCCTCCAGTTATTGAAGAGGATATTGAAAAAATTCTTGATAGCAATGATCGTAGGTGGGGCAAAAACGGTTACGAGTGGATGGGGATCAACCGGGAGAGACAGGGAGGAACGACAATAAATAGGGCGAGAGAGCTGTTTTCGTGGGCGGGGTCAGGCCTATCAAAAATGGATTTTCCCGCTGAACTTACATTTGATCAGTGCGTAGATGTAATGGAAGATGAAAAATATTGCAAAGCACTGTGGGAACCACAATTTAAAGGTTGAATGAATGCCATGATTGTGCAATGAGGTTTTGATATGGATAGAACGATAGAGAATGTTAATAGGATTGTAATAGACAAAGACGAAATACAGATTCTCCACGAAGCAGGGCGAGATAAATTCAAACGCGGGGACTGGGATCTTTATATTGAGGATGTACGTCAGGTACAGGACGAACGGGTCTGGGTCAAGAAACCTTATCAAAGGACACTGTTCTTGATGGAGGCGGATGTTGACATCGGCTGCCAAATAGTAGAAGATAGGAAGAAGATTTTCTGTGGCAAACGACCGGAAACGATGGGGTATCTATGATCCATGAAGAGATGAGCGCTGGCGAGAGGGAAAAAGGCAGAAAGTATACGTTTACGCTGTCGCTGGTTGGAGATCCGATAGGTAGAACCCCCGAATTTGTTAAAGAGAAGTCATGGGAGTTCATCGTCAACAAGGAACAAGAGTACGCCACCATTGTCATATGGAATGAAATCCAGCGGAAGATACAGGAGCAATTGGAACAGATTGGTGTTGATCCCACGCGGGTGTGATGCATGGGGTATGAGGAGATGAGCACCAGGGAAAGAGAGAGATGCCCAGAAACGTCACATTATGTAGAAGACCAAGAGTACAGAAAAACCCAAGAGGAAATAGAGATAATAAAAGAGAAATGGGAGAAATCAGGTAGGTATGTTCGCATAAAGATAATTGAGACAACATCACCTAAAGGTTTTGCGATATATGGATTAAAGAAAGTAAGACCTTATCGTATATAGATAATATAGATATCAATAATAAGGTACTCATATGGAAGGAAAAATTAAAAAACTGACGTTTGACATTGACAAAGAGATATTCTGTGAATTTTTTGGTGATGAGATAATCTGCAAGGACAAGCCATTTGATCTGATGGATCTTGTGATGGAAGCACGCAGAGAAGACAACAAAGGCAGGGTCATCGAATTAGTTGGAAAAGGCGGTTATTCTGTATGGGTGAGGCGACTAAAAGAGGATTACGATCATGCGATAGATCTATTGGAAGAGAGGGGGTTCTAATGCCCAACATAAAGAAGTGGAGCATCATATGGAGAGAACCTAAAGAATTTATAGCATATAATATTATTTTAGTAATATATGGCTCTATTGTAGCTAAATTTTTAAACACCCCATTTCTTATCCTTTTGTTATGGCTATTGCTTTCTAACATATTGTATATACCCCACATATACAGACTACATAAGAATAGAAATAGAACCACAGATGATAAACCAGTTCCTCGTGTGATAGCTCCATTGGAAGAGAGAGGATTCTAATGCCCGATAACAAGAAGTGGAACATCGTTTGGAGAGGATGTGTCTTGAAGGAAAAGGGGCTGCACACAGATGAAACTTACGAAAAATGGTTGGAGTGTGATCAGGGCGTCGATGAATTTAAAAGCTTGAAGGCAATAAACAAATTCTGGGAGAACGGATCTGTTACCTACGGTGAAGAGGGTGGATCATTTACTCTCTACGGCGGATGGCGTGGATCCTTCCAGGATCTCAAGACCGGTAAAGAACCCTTTTACACAAGGAAGAGGATTATGGAAAAAATAAGGTTAATGGAGGAAGAATGAAGGACAATTGGCGTGAGAAACCATCTGAAGAACTTATAAATGCTTGTGATAAGAGAGTTGATCCGTTGAGGGAGGCAACATATAGACTTGAAGCGGCGGAACTATCTATTGCACTCAGACGGCCCGATAGAGCAAAAGATGAATTAGAGAATGCAAAGAGTTGGATAAGGGGAGCAACAGATACTATGCCACTTTTCAGTGAGCAAGCAGCGATATTTACAAAGCATGTAGAAGAGTTAGAGCCTTTGGTCAATAGTCCACTAAAGTTTGAAAATAGAATGGAGCGACTTGAGATTATGCCGAGGATGATTGATGCTTACATGGATGATTTTGTCTCATGCCTCTGCGGGCATTGATAACATGAAAAGAAAAGGAGGTAAAGAAATATGACCACATGGTGGGAAAACAAAGGAAGGATAGCATATCAATCACTCGGGAGCTGCGTGGACATGGCGTTAGAGAAAGGCAACGCAGAGATTGCTATTGTCTGCGGATTGCCATTGGTGAAGCTGGCGCAGGCCGAAGGTGCAAACTATTTCGGTACAGAAGGACAATACAACTACAACTCTGCTGTTAGTCTGGCAAGGGAGTCGGTGAAGTTGGCCGACAAGGAAGGTCTCCCTGGCTTCCTGGAAGGCGACAAAAGAGAGATAGAAGAAACCTTGAAAGGAATGGGTTTTTACTACTTCCGCGAGAGATGAGAAAATGACAGCAATAGTCGGTACTGAAGAGATCGAAATCAATGCAGAGACATGTAGGGATGTTTTCAAAGGAAAGATGACCCCGATGGGTTGCCTGATCAATTCAAGAGAGAAAGCATTCAAAAAGGATGGCTTCGTCTCTGTTTTCCCCCTACGTGTAAAAAGGTACCCTGTGTTGGTTGAGGATAGAAATCTCGTGGACCTCACTACCGATGCCGGAAAATGGGAAGACGTCTACACCTATGTGATCAAGAAGTAACCCACATTCCACACTTTTTTACAAAATATTTAAATATTGACAATTGTATAATATACTGTGATTGCTGTGGGTCTACAAGCCGATCTCTACACCCCTCCTCAAAGGATTTAACGGATTCTTTGTATTGATACCAAGTATCACATCGTAAAACTGTGCTGGGTGCAACTGTTTGGATTTGAGCAGTTGATCCCCTTAATCATGCGATGTAAAAGTGGAGCTCTCGCTAGGCATACCGTAGCAATCTATAGAATGTTACAATCACATTGCATTGTAAAATAACAACCTGAAAGGGTAGTGTAATTACGACCGGAAAGGAAAAATCAAGTCATCACATATAAAACCAGAGGGATTAAAATGAAAGATAGAAAAGTGAAGGTAAATGGAATAAACAAATGCTACAGTGTAGAGGTAGAAAAAGGAGTGTTCGCGGGGGAACAGGGAGTTGCGATAACATTGAGAGATGCCTCTGGCAATGAGATGGTGGTAGCAGTGAGCGAGGAAGACTGGGAGAAGATAAGGGAGATACAATGCAACTGCTGCCCGAACTGTGGAGCTCCTATTGACTGGGAGGAGGCTGAGCCGATGTGCGATCAATGCGGGTGGGCAGAGTAGCCCCTGATGATGAAAATGTTGCTGCTCGCCGTTCTTGATAACTCTTGAATTGCCGGTAAGAATGGTACAACAAACATTTATATATTATAGATACAATTCATTGTCTGTGATAAAAACGAAATATGATAGTGAGATAGAAAATCTTGAGAAAGAGATCAGTGACTTGATTCCAGAATTAAAACAAAAAGAAACGGAATATAAAAAAACATCTGATTCGTATTTCAAAATAGAAAATAAAAAAGATGAGCTGCAAGCAAAAATAGATAATATCAAGAAGAGAATGCAATCTGAAACATTCAAAAAGATGGTCGGTGATGGTGAAGTTGTCAGCTTCAGACAATTCTATAAGGACATCAGAGATGGTAGGGATTTCACAGGAAAAACAATCGTATGGTGCTCAAAAGATGGAAAGAGCGGTGCATTTATTAATCTGCGGATCCACGACAATGCTGTTAAGAAAAAGTTAATGGACTCGTATCACTACAGCCATAGTTACAATCCCGATAGTTTCGTCAATATCATCAGAGATTTTCCGTCATTGAAGTTTGATGACTTTGGATTTGATGTGTCTACTGCCGGTTCGATGGTAGATGGTCGCACATTCCTTGGTAGAAAGCTGGACGATGTTTTTATCTTTATCTGCATTACAAAGACATTGGAAGATTTCGACAATATCTCTGATACGGAAGGAATGTATTTCTTCGATTATCTTCCGTACATAACTCAAAGCTATGGAGGATTTAATGATGAAAACAATCTTGTTACTGGACGGGATTATATCTCAAAATCTGATTTTAAAAACTATAAACTATATCCTGTCAAAGGGGGAGAATATCAATGGAAGATATGAAAATGAAGAGGTTGCTTAAATGCTAGATGTTGTAGGAACAAGTGTATGCGTTATAATCATACTGCTGAGTTTGACAATTTTTGTTGGACTATATGACTGGAAAAAGAAAAAGGGATTAACAGATAGATTTGGTGGAATGTGCCTTATATTTATAGTAGTAACAATATTATTGATGGTATGGGTAGGGTGGTTATACTTCGCAGCAATAGGTATGCCTTATGACTATGTCGCTTTAAGGGATTCTGTGGATGAAGTAAAAAGCCTGCTTTTACAATATGTAAACCAATCGGAGAAATCAGGGACATTGATAGATATTGATGAGGGGCTTGAATCTCTAGGATACAAAGTAAAATTACCAGAAATGATTAAAGAAGCTAATCAAAAAAAGGCGGATATCAATGCTTGGCTGAGAAATCCATTCATGCCTTTCCAAGATGAATTACGTGCTGGTCTACCTGTAGACTGGTAAATTTTTAGTAGTATATGGGATGGCGATATTAATGAGAGCATGGATGGAAATTTCCAGTGAATATAGATTCCAAAAAAAGCTATCGGGGAAAAGTGGATTATATGCACCATCAATGACCAGATACAAAAACATGTTAAAACAAATCAAAAAAGGAGATATCATACTCCATTATATAACCAAATCGGACGCCATAAACAAATCCCACGAAAGCGCTATTATCGGGATCTCATTGGCAGATTCTTCCATGAATGAAAATGGAACAAGGCTAACATTAGATCTCTCCAACATTGTTGAATTGGCATATCCGGTAAACATCAAGGATTTAAAAAAAATGGAAACTAAGTCCGGAAAACTACAAAGATTGATTTCTCAAAGTTTTCAACGCTATATCGCCGAAATTGAACTGGTTGATGTAAAGAACATTCTGGGAATATGTCCAGAAAATGAAAAGATCGTTAAGGAGATGGATCCCCTATTGGTTTTATTCTGAGTGATTTATGTAAGATTTTATGAAAAAAGTCAGCTTCCGGATAAGAAAAACATACTTCGATCAAATAGTAGCAGGTACTAAACTATTTGAACTACGTAATTATACGCCGTTCTGGATAAAGCGGTTACTATGGGATCCTCCAAATATTGCTGTGTTTGTATGCGGTTCCAAGAAACATCGACGATGGATTAAGAAAATCAGAGTCGGTAAGCCCATTGAATTTTTAGGACGTGAGCTCTCCAAACAAGGAAAACAGGATATCACAACTGAATTATGTATTGCAACTTATTTAGGAAAACAAGTGATCAAAGCTGAACAGAAAACACTTGAAATGGAGTAAAAAATGGTAGAATTTAAAGACGTCTATGAAAAATATGACGGTAAATACGGTCATTTAGTTCAGGCGTATGTTGAACTTGATAAGGAAAACAATAGGTTATCTAAACGTATACATAGAATGGAACGAGAGGCGCGAGAGCAGGAAAATGAGATCAGAGGTCTTAGGAATCATGAGAAATGACTAAATATATTCATTATTTTGTTAGACAACGTGGTGCAAAACATGAGGTGTTGTGCGAACCGTCTAGAAGTCAGAGATGGGACAAGACCACGAAAAAGGTGGAAAAGGTAACTTGTCCACGTTGTCTCCAGATTATAAACAATTGGTTCAAAAAAATAGTTATCGAAAAAAGGTAAACGATATCCCAATATCATAAGATTCTAAACATAACAGCAGATATCAAAGAGATAGAAAGAGGATTCAGATATCTGGATTGAGACGGGGTAGGAAATATAGGTTATGAATGAAAATGCCAAAAATAATCAGGAGTAAAAGAGAAGCAAAGAACATAAAAACGATTACCTTTCATTGTCCAGGAGAAATTGTGCCAGGTCAGTTTTTTATGATATGGTTACCAGATGTAGACGAAATACCAATGAGTGTCTCTTACATAAATGGTGATATCAAAGCAATAACCTTTAGAGAAGTCGGGGATGCTACAAGCGCATTATACAAGTTAAAACATGGAGATAAGATTGGTGTTAGAGGGCCCAAAGGAAATGGTTTTAAGATACAAGGAAAACATATATTGTTTGTAGGTGGTGGAACTGGTGTTGCTATGTTGGCACCAGCAGCAGAGGAGGCAGTAAAGAAAAACATATTAGCAACCATAGTCATTGGAGTGAAAAACAAAAGCGAACTATTTTTTGAAAAACGCTTAAAAAAGTGTGGTGCAAAGGTGGTAATTTCAACGGATGACGGCTCAGCAGGATACAAGGGATTTGCCTCAGATGTGGCGAAAGAGATTCTAAATAATGAGAAAATTGATGCTGTTTTAACATGTGGACCGGAGGTAATGATGAAAACTCTTTTAGATTGTTGTAAAGATATTCCATTCCAAGCCTCTTTGGAAAGATATATGAAATGCTCGATAGGAATCTGTGGGCAATGTTGTATAGGCAAAGGCTTACGGGTGTGCATCGACGGTCCGGTTTTCGATGGAAAAACATTAAAAAAAGTTGAAGATTTCGGTGTATATAAGAAAGATTCGGCAGGTAGAAAAATTCAATTTTAGGATGAAACAGATGCTCGATGAATTAAAGTCGAGGACATGCATAGGACATAAGAGGACATGCAATAGATATCTAATAAAATGGACGTGGTGAAAAGATGGAAAAAGGACTGCAATTCTTTAAGTATACTGATATTGACTATATTTTGAAGAAATATCATTGGTATGATCTACCAGCAGATCGTCAAAAATGCATAGTTTGTAAAAAAAGAGTGGCAAAAGAAAATTTGGGTGGGTTACTTCCAGGTGGAAACGGCGTTTGTAATGATTTTTCTTGTGTCATGTCGGTTTTGCTAAAAGAAAAAAAACAGATGCTCGATGAATTAAAGAGATGATAAACGATTTTGGGAGAAGATGATGAAGGATGAAGGAAGAAAATAAACTTTTTATTGCTATAATGCTTATGACTGCTTTGATGTGGTTAGTTTACTTACCACTCGCAAGATCCCTAAAATGGAGTGATTTATATGTATCGTATTATCCGATAGTGGTTTACCTCGTCGTAAAAATATTTTTGTTTATTAAATTAAATAAGATGATGAAGAATGAAGATAGAAGATGTACCTGAAAACCATTGGATGCTGCTAGATAAAAAACGAAATGTGTTATTCCATAGTGAAACTTGTGGTGAAGTTGTTAGAGAAGGAAAGAAATATTCAATAGATGATATTGTGATTGAAAAAAAGTTTACAGGATATATATTCTGAAGGAATCTATTCTTTACGGTGGAATAAAATGTCGGTATCGAAGTATAAGTTAAAGAGAGGATAAAATGATATGGCAGGACTACGCTTTCACAGGTTTACTCTGCATGTTTGTGGTGGTTACGATTCCATTGGTCATAGATGTGATCAAGGGCAAAACAACCGTGAATCTCATGACCGCTGGTCCAACAGCATTTGGCAACTATGGTATGATGTATCTACTTGCTACATTGGGATTGTGGATTTCGGTTACCTCATCTGCGTTAATATCTACACTATGGCTAATAATATTTATATTCTCTTGGAGGAATAACACAAAATGAAGGCATATATAAAATTAATGCGGCTTAAGAACTCGATTGCAACGGTATTCGCTGTCATTGTCGGAGCACTGATAGTAGGCACTAATATTTGGGTTCCACCAGTTTTCTATGCTTGCATAGTAGCCTTTTTGATAGTTGCCGGTGGCTTTGCTATTAACGACTACTATGACAGAACGATTGATATAGCAAATAAATGTAACCGCCCTATTCCATTAGGTCAAATACAGCCGAAAGATGCAAAAGCCTTCGGATATTTATTGCTCGTGGCAGGTATTATTCTTTCCATATTAACATTACCCCCTCTTTCAGTTTTTATTGCAGTAACATGCGTATTTCTTTTAAGTGTGTATTCACGCGTTCTCAAACGGAAATATACAATGGTTGGTAATTTTGTAGTGAGCTATTCTACAGCAATCACATACATATTCGGTTGGTCATGTTTGTTCAGTGTTCTCTCAGAAAAAATATTTCTAACTTTAATTCTGATGTTTGCGATATCCTTATTGGTATGCCTGGGCAGAGAATTTATCAAATC
>JAUWWG010000105.1 GCA_030616985.1 Thermoplasmatota archaeon | reverse complement strand
GAAAATGGCTTATATGATAATCGATTACCTACTTTCTTTTTTATTCTTTATTAATTCTGAATCCACATATTTTTTAAAATCTTTATAAAAATCAGAATCTGCATAGAATTTATCCCAAGCTTCTTTAAAAGCACGTTTCGAAAATGCAAAACATATTCCCTCCTTCCAGTCATCCCATACTTTCTTGTCGATTTTTTTATTTTTGTTCAAAAACCATTCTTCATAACAAAGATCAAAATAAATTTTGATATATCTCGGCACCTCATCTCTCGTTTTTTCATCAAGGCTATCGTAACTGAAAGTATCTTCATAAATATCCAAGGGGAAATGAAGAGCAATTTCTTGATACCTCTTTGTATACTCTGCAAAAAAATTATTTTTTAACTGTTTTCTCATCTGCCAATACTGTATCGAATTAAAAAAAACAACTACAAGAATCATAATTAAGGTAAGTAATGCAGCTATATCCAAAGTTAAATCTAGAAACAATGTCATTTTTTCTCCACCAACCACTAATTTATAACAACTTTTTCTTTAAAAAACCAACCCTCTACCATTTTGAGGATATAACTATGTTAAGACAACTTTTTAAAAAAGAAAAAAAGCTCGACGTACCAATAGTATTGGATCAGAAGACAGCAACCTTTGAAGATATAGCATTAAATGCTGAACTGAGGCAAAGACTGAAACATACCACAATAGAAAAAAACCTACGATATGGACGGTTCATGCAACGACATAAGATACCAATTGATTTCAACAACCTTGACTACACTCAGTTTATACGACATATGGACTATCGTGAACGGGTAGAAAAATCAACACCAGACGCACTCAAACACGAATGGAAATCTATGAAAATGTTCCTCAAAGCATATCATATTGACAATTGGTCATATAGGGCACCACCTGGACCAAAACCTGCAATGAGGGTGCTTCCTTTTCCAGAAAAAGTCCATGAGTTTTTTTACTATAAATATTCAAAAGACACATATGAAACAAAATTGTACCAGTATTTGTTCTTCTTTGGTTTTCTAGTAGGTATACGACCACCTAGTGAATTTATAGAATTAAAAACTAGTGATATATATTTTGAAGACAACGACAGATCCTATCTAATTGTTACAGAACCTAAAAAATATAAATCTCAGAGAGTAGTAGTTCCTGAGAAATCTATAATGACTAGCCGCACTTATAAGTCTTTGAAAAACTATATCGATCGCTGGCGGCCAAAGGTTGAAAATCAACAATCGGGTGATGCTTTATTTCTTAGACCTGATGGTAGACCTTTTAGTAATACATATCTAAGAAACAAGATGAGTAAATATGGGAAACAAATATGGTCGCATTTCCGCCCTTATGATATGCGTCATTGGTGTGCAGTTGCTAGACTAATAAGAAACAAGGTTGAATTAAAATATTTCGATGTATACCAGGTTAAAAACTGGCTTGGTCATGATAAAATGGGAACAACAGAGGACTATATCAAATATGCTGAACAATATTATAGAGAATATCCGGTGGATTGGATTAGTTATGCCATAAGAAGTCGAAAGTGATTGGATAAAAAGGTATGCAAATCTACTCTTTGTTATCACTATTACCCATAATGTGATACACACAAATAAAAGAAATCAACATTAAAACAACAAATGAAAGCAACAAACCAATGTGATATGTGACAACTGGATTATGAGAAACAAAACCGTTTGTCACTATGTTGTTATTAAGCATAGCAGAAACAGAGATGTCAATGCACCAGAGCGCACAAACCTCCAATATGACAAGAACAATGAGAGTGCAAAGCCACTTAATTTTCTTTATATTTGCAATACTATCCATGCATTTCATTCATGTTCACCTTTCTTTTTCCTGCGATATTTGTTTAAATGTTCTGGATGAGTCCGTCTCCATTCCTTTTGATATTCCCTCTGGTACTTTCTTCGGTATTCACGTTTATACTCCCTTTGATATTCCCTAAACCGCTCTAGATGATTCTTTCTCCACTCTTTGGATTGTTCTGGATGAGCTTTGTTCCATTCTCGGCTTTTTTGTTTTTTCCTCTCTCTGTATTCCGGGTCATTTCTGTATCTATCATTACATCTTTTTTGCCGGATTTCCCTACGCCTCAGCTCATACTGTTTTATACATTCCTTGCAGATGCTCATAACGCCAAAAGAACCACGTTCAAATTTGTAAAACTCATCTAGTGGCTTGAATCGTTTGCACCTGCTACACTGTTTATGCTGTACTCCTTTTACAATCTTTGAATCGTTGGTCACACCAATCACTTATTTTTCAGTTTCAAAAGAAGGTTTTTCAGGTCAGTCCAATGACTGCAGCCTTGGTAAATATCAACTTGTTTGAAGTACTTGTCCCATGTGAAATCTTTATCCCATTTCATCAGATGGATATAAGGAGTGGCTCCTTAAAAATATATCCCAATGTCGAGATATTAAAAAAGAAAAGAAGAGAGGATTTCCCTATTTGATTAGTGCTTCTAATGTTGCAATTCTTGCTTCCAAGTCGGCTATTTTCTGGTGAAGGTTATTATCTGAGTTCTCCAAGTTTTCTGTCAGTAAATTGCCCTGTAGATCCCGAAATTCTCCCTTTGCTGGCAGATATACTTCAAACCGCAGATAATCACTGTTCCAGAACAATACTGCTCCATCCAGTTTATCCTCGGGAACCTCTCTGGCTACCCTTTCTATGATGGAGTCTCTTGTCTCTTTGTTGTAAAGCACATAAGGTGGATCATTTCCGCCATCACTGGTTAGTTTACCAGTGCAGTAAATATCTCCAACAACATGTAATTTTTCAGTTGGATTCGTTGTCCCGATGCCGACGTTACCATTTTCTCTTATGATAAGTCTGACTCCTCCGTTTGGTGGCATCCTGTTCCAGTTACTGTCATATTGGGTAACATCAAAGTCACCCCAACCAGTGGAAGAACAGATACCCCATCTGGAGTCATCCTTAGAGAAAAATCCTACTGCTGGTATCTGTGTGGCAAGATTTGTTACTCTGATTCCATCACTAGCTCCATAATTTCCTTTGATATGCAGTTGTGCTGCTGGATTCGAAGTCCCGATGCCGACGTTGCCATTTGGAATAGCATACATATCCGGCCAGTTGTCCCAGTAGTTCCAGTCTTCATCTACAATAAATGACTGTATCCAGAATGGATTGGGTTGCTGTTGTAATGTAAGTTTGGTATTGACCGAATTGGGTGAATTATTAGAACTAACGTTTTTCTCCGTGCTCTCTTCCACACTACCAACATTCATCGTTTCTGCTACTGGTAAAACAGTAGCGGCTATCAACAGCGTCACTACTAAAATTCCAATTATTTTTGTTTTCATTTTTTACCTCCCATTAAATTATTATAACAATAGAGGCATATAATATAAATGTTGCGAGTAAAATTAATGCAACATTTGTTACATATTATGGAAGATTTAATTGTAACATTTGTAACAATACAGTGGGAAATATTATATGCACACAAAACATATATATCTACGGCAATAAATGGAAGGAGGAAAAACTTTTCATATTTTTTTGTCCCCCCTCTTTCCTTTTTCAAATTACAACATTGGCAACAATATGTTTATACTGATTTCATTTCTCCTTATCAATAATGTTTACAAACCCTGTTTGTATCCTAGAAACATAGGTTAGAATGTAAAAAGCACCTTCCACAACATTATCTCTCCTTATTCCCTCCCGGGAAAACAGAATTTTTTTAAAATAAAGAAAAAAAAGAGAAGTGGGTTGTGGACCACTATTGCAGCCCCAGCAGTTGTCTTAGTATCGGGAACATATATGGATGATTCTCAAGGAACTGATGGAATAAAAACTGAAGGTCAAAATATTTTGTTTTTGGCATGCTAATAGGTAGTGGATCTGACCAATCGCTTTCTACTCCATCAGATAGAACGCCATCATTATTAGGATCATCCATTGCTTTTACTTTTATGTAAAAAGTTCCTCGCCACTCCCATATATGATTTCCACTAGCAATTTCACCTGAGTTATATGGTCCTATCCAACCACTATATGTGCCATCTCCCCATGAGAAATTATAATAAATTTTGTATCCCTCAGAATCAGTGGTGCTTGTTGTATATGTATATTCTATTCCTACTTCCCCATTTACCGAGCCAGATAGTTTACTTGGTATCTCTGGTGCTTTATTACCTGATAATTTTAATAATAGGATATCATCACTATAATACTCATCTTCAGGATAATATACAAGGGTTACTCCTGTAATAATATAGCCATTATCTGTTGTTTTCTGTATTGAAAATACTTTATCTGTTTCTGCTCCACCGAACGTTTTATCCTATAGTTTGTTTCCATTGCTATCTGTTTTTATCAACCAGCAAGATGTATCTGAGAGTCCTACTAGTATATATCCTCCATCTGAGGTTTGTCTGACACAATAACCTTCATCTACTTGATTAGTTCCAAAGGATGTATTCCATTCTACATAAGGATCAGAGTTTATACATATTTGTCCTGAGTCTACTAAATCTTCTGTGTTTTTTCTAGTTGTTAATCCATTTACAATCGGTAGCATACTTCCTAATAAAAACAGGCAAATTAAAAGAGTTAATATTTTTTTCTTCATATTATTCTTCTCCTCCATTGAATCTGCCCTCTTACAATACTTTTCAGATTCTAATAGTTATATCCATCATATTATTTTAAATATTTTGATAGATATAAACTGATAGATATAAAAAAAGAAAAAGAAGAAGTAAATATTTAGTCTAATCCTAGTATCTGCCTTAGTACTGGAAACATCAAAGGATGCTCACTTAGGAAATGAATAAAAAGAAAAAAAGAAAGATAGAGAAGGTTAGAAGAACTTCCACACCGTGATCTCATCTGTTGCAGTGTTTCCAGCGTTATCACAGGCTACTGCTTTTATAGTATGCGAGAAAAATGCCATTGTACTCCACGTCCAACTGTATGGTGAAGTAGTATCAGTTGATTTCAACACGTTGTCAATGTAGAACTCGACTTGTTTCATTCCAGATTCAGCATCTGTTGCTTGAACGTCGATGTCTATAGCTCCAATTATAATAGGTATGAAAAACGGTGTTATCTTGTTATTGTTAAGGTAGATTGCTTTCTCTGGTTTGGTGATCTTTACCGATGGTGGAGTAGTATCTGGTGGTTTCGGGCAGATGACCACTGCTTTTTCGACTATTGTAAAGTCATATTCCGTTGAGTAATCTGGTAACCACCATTTGTAATCAAGATTTGGAATTGGGCAGCCTATTGAAACATTGTAGATGTCATGAGAAACATTTATTGCATCATTATGATCACCAGTAGAGACTTGATCTTTGGCTGGGTCACTGAATGCAATCATATTTTTTTCAGAGTTAACACCAGCGCATGTTACAGAGTGCCCATATTCTCTCTTGTATCCAGAGTAATATTCTGTTTTAAACGTAAAATCATGTGGACCGCCTAAACTTGAAGTATCTAGACCATCATACCAATCCCCAGCTCCTATCCAAGCCCTCCAGTACCAACCAGATGGCCCTGTTACTGTAATATAATATGGAAGGAACGGTATTAGTGTAATAGATGGATCAAAATGGAACTGGAACCATGTCGGCACCTTAGGAACCGAAACCCACCACCAGAAAATCCTCGTAGAACTACCGAGCAACGTCCAGGTAGAAGACCAAATATAAGCAGTAATAGTACCCGATATGACGAATGGATCTGTCACTAGTTTAACTTGTACAGCATCTAAAATATTTTGTGAAGGGAAAAACTGCTGCCAAAGAGCCTCTGGATCATCTGTTAGCTCTACCGACAAATCGTCTCTTATTTGTTGTTGATCTACTGTTTTTACTCTGTTATAGTATCCAAGTGAAAGAATAACATCTTGACTTCGTTTGATTTCACTTTCTATGAACGAAAAAGTTGGTTTGTAATAAGTCTTTTCCTCGAACATATAATTAAGGCCTGTATCGTTAAACCATTGATCAAGCGCTTTTTGCACATCTGTAACATTGGTTAAACCTTCCTTGCAAGTATTCATTGCATTAGCGAGTCTACAAATGAGCTCTGGCACGTTTGCCTTTGAATGATCGTCTCCGACTGTGTAATTTTGCACAAGCGTAAAATTATCTTTTCCATCCCCTGGTTTTCCCTTGGGATCTGCATATTTTGAATCAAACCACCATAAACAGTTTGCCACAGCAGTTGGGCTACAAAAACTATATTTAACTACGTCATCACCAGCAGGCGTGGTTTCAAGCGTGCAGTTTGGACCAGGGGCTATACGTAATCCATCTGAACTAATCACGTCGTCACCAGCGGGTGTCGAATCTAGTGTCCCATTAACTCCTGGAAATATTGTCTTCCATTGATCCTGTTTTTGACTAAAGTCAGGCATACCTGAGGGTGCATAGTTTGGATACGATGGCTTCCAATACCACCCAAGATCACTTGTAATTTCTTTATACGTTTCTCGTCGTAGTTTTTCATATTCTTCATCTGTTAGCACCGGCATGTAGTTAGCATTAATCCATGTTGCAGGCTGATCATCAGAACCAGGGATCTCTCCAACGATTTTGGTGTTGCTAGCATTCATTGTCCCTACTACTGGCAAAGCAGCAGTTGCAATCAGCAGCGTCACAATAAAAATTCCAACTATTTTCTTTTTCATTTCCTTTTACCTCCCTCAAATTATTATAACAATACAGGTATATAATATAAATGTTTCCCATTATACTGATGTGACAAATGTTTCATAAAAATAAATATTTAATTGCAACATTTATAACATTATGTTGGCAAATTATATTAACCCTGATTCTGATATGTATTCGAGTGGAGAGTTATTTTTCAACTATTACGCTATTTTTCCTCCAAAAAGGACATAGTGTAATAGCATCCCATCCCTCTCCACTCGCTTTACCTAGCATCTGTTTATCTTAAAGTCCAAATGTCTCAATGTAGAAGTTAAGATTCGAGAGTAACATTAAACCATAGAAATTGTATATTGGGAATGTAACGATGCAAAAGGATGAAACTGTTCAACTGCATATTTTTTTATTTCAATTAAGAACACGTTTAGAGGATATGGTGGAAAACAATAACTCACAGGCATTTTTATCCTATGACAAACTAGATATTACCCCACATCAAGTCCATAAATCCAAAAAGGAACATAACCTGGCAATTTTTGAACTAAGTAAAGGAATTGCAGACTTGTTGCAAGAGAATGATATTTCTGTGTTTAAAGGGATTTATGGTGGTTTAGAGAGAATGTGTAACCGATTTAGAAAGTAAACAGAGCTATCTTCCCTTTCTCCCCTAAAAACATCCATCAAAAAGGTATGGGTAACATGCATATCAGAAGGGTTGCTTCTAATTCTCTCCTGGAGAAATGAGTTATTTTTGCTATCTGATAACAATTGTATAACAATATTTATAAGTGTAAACCCATAAACCTAATTCTAGTGATAAAAAGCATGGCAGGAAAAACAACAGAAAAAGGAACAGCTGAAAAAAGAAAGACAGACGAAAACGTGATATACGTTGGAAACAAACCTCCAATGAGTTACGTACTTGCAGTTGTAACAGAGTTTAACACTAGTGGTTCAGATGAGGTAGTAATAAAAGCTAGAGGTAGAACGATAAGCAGGGCAGTTGATACTGCAGAAATTGTGAGAAACAGG
>JAUWWG010000006.1 GCA_030616985.1 Thermoplasmatota archaeon | reverse complement strand
TCCTTCAATGGAACGGCAAAGAACGAAAAGCCTTTGTGGCCAGTATTTGGATCAGTTCGGGCAAGAGTGAGATGAATACCACCCATTTGCTTCGACTCAGTCACGCCGCTAATAAACATCTTTTCACCGTTTAACACCCAATTTTTCCCTTTTTTAAATGCCGTTGTTTTAGCAGTACCTAAAATGTCTGAACCACCTTCAGGTTCTGTTACAGCTATACCAAGAAAGGCATCACCAGAGAGGTTACCTTGGGCAGGTATTTCTCCTTCATCTCATGCGTGCCATACCGACTAAATATATATCCCCATGCTGCTTCGACAAGATACATCACAGGAATCGCGAGGCTGATATCTGCTCGTCCGAGTTCCTCTGCAGCAATGCAAGCCATTGTCCAGTCAACCTCTGACCCCCATATTCTTTTGATACAGTGGGAGCAAGTAATCCAAGCCGTGCCATGTCTTTAATGATCTCATCAGGAATTTTTTTATTCGTATCAATCTCTCGAACCCTAGGTTTTATCTTTTTCTGAGCGAAATCTCTCACAGTTCTTCTCCAAATTTCCTGTTCCTCAGTCCAACTAAAATCCATCTATTTTCCCCCTTTAATTAATGGAATCGTGAGACTTCCAAAGGGCATCACAACAATTCTTGGTTGTTCATTTCTTGCTTTGATTGTTTTTACAGCATCATCTAACGCTGATTGTATACTTTCATAAGGTTTCATCATGGTTTTTTTAACAATTTCGTCGTCTAAATCAGTAACCATCCACATTTGAGCCCAAGCCCCAATTTGCACCATCTTGGCTGCCTTATGATAACCCAGCTTATACCCCTTGTCAATTATTTCAAGGACTTTTTGAGGTGTATTTGCTTTGGATAATAGATCCAAAAAGGTTTCCTCTCCAATGCCCATGCGGCATTTGGATACTAATATAACAATACCATTTATTTCTAAGGCTAATTTACTGTTATCAAGTGCTTTTTGAGATTGATATAAATCGATATCCATTGGGTAAGGTGCTACGGTGATTACAATGTTGCCTTTTTTCTTTAATGGAACACAAAATATCTCATTTGCATATTTTATAGCAGCGTCAAAGGATTTGAGTAAATCACCAGCGGTAACAGCATATATACCATGATCTCCAGTTAGCACAGTTTGTATTGAAAAGACATTTACATCTTTTAAGACATTCATGGCATCTACCATATCCTGGTGAACCGGGTTGCCTTCAAGGGCAAGAGAACGTGCCTTATCACTTAAAGCCAGTTTGTGGTTCATTTCAATGGTTTTATATGAGGCCACACCAGGAAGAAAGGATTTCCGTCCACCTGTATAACCTGCGAAATAATGCGGTTCAACACTTCCAATAACAAGTACATTTCCAATTTCTGGAACCATTCTGTTTATGTACATCTCGGTTCCATTCTTTGATCTACCGAGATACATCATCTCCTCCTCCTTTCGAGCATCATGAACATAAATCTGGTCTTTGAAAATATCATAGAATCTTCCGAATATGAACTGGTATTCTTCTTTAGTAGGGGCTCTGTGAACTCCTGTTGCTATGAGAAACTTGACATTAGGGTGCGATGAAAGAAAAGGATAAAGAAATTCTAGTACCTTCAGTGTGGGGGTAGGTCGTGTCGCGTCGTTAACAATTACAAGTAGCTGTTTTGATTTTTCAGCAAATTTTTTAAAAGGTTCCATACCAATTGGATTTTTTAAAGCCTCTTCGATAATTTCGTTTTCATCTCCTCCCTTAACTTTGTTTGGAACTAATATTTCACAAGGTTCTGGTATGTTTACTTTTATTTTTTCTTTTCCATATGGAATATCAACCTGCATGTATCTGTCTATAAGTTAATTAGTTAAAAATCTAGCGTAGAAGCTCAGTACCTAATATTTATACGACGGATTTTTATTCCCTCTTTGATGAAAAACTTCCAGGTTGCTATAATTGGAGGGGGTGTTATTGGTTCTGCTATTGCGCGGGAGTTGTCAATGTTTAAACTCGATGTAGCAGTTTTTGAAATGGGAAGCGATGTTGCGTCTGGTGCCAGTAAGGCAAACAGCGGCGTTGTTCATAGTGGTATAAATTCCCCCACCTCTTCTCTTAAAGCTCGTTTTTGTGTTGAAGGTAACAAAATGTTTCAATCTCTTGCCAATGAGTTAGATTTTCCATTACAATGGGTTGGAAAATATATCATAGCAAAAAATGAGGAAGAGGTACGTGATCTTGAACACCTTAAAAAAGTTGGTATGAATAATAACGTCCCTGGTTTGGAGATAAAAAACAGATCAGAGGTTAAAAAGAAAGAGCCGAATGTCTCATGTTTTAAAGCGTTATGGATTCCCACTGCTGGTATTACACTACCTTACCAGTTTACGATAGCTCTTGCCGAAAATGCCGCAGAAAATAATGTCGTGTTCTTTCTTGAAACAAAAATTACTGATTTGAAAAAACAAAAAAATCTTTTTTTAATAAAAACCAACAAAGGTGACTTCCAAGCAGGAGTGGTAGTAAACGCTGCGGGTTTGAATTGTAGGGAGGTGGTCTCTATGATGGAGGAACCAGATTTCCAGGTGTATCCATGCAGAGGAGAGTATTTGGTTTTAGATAAAAATTATAGTTCGTTAATAAACTCTATGATATATCCTGTGCCGGTAAAGGGGTCAGGTGTGTTGGGTGTTCACATTACTCCAACGATTGAGGGAAACATTCTCCTTGGTCCAAGTGCAGAATTTATAGGTGATCCTTATGACAAAAGGACTACTAATGAAACAATGAATACTCTATTTTTGGAGGCGAGGGGGATCATCCCTTCTTTACCAGATAAAGCAGTAATAAATGCTTATTCAGGAATTCGTTGCAAACTCGCCTCTCCTGAATCTGGAGGTTGGGCTGATTATAGAATAGAAGAAAGCAAGAATATGCCTGGTTTTATTAACTTGTTAGGAATAGAATCACCTGGACTTACTGCAGCTCCCGCCATTGCCAAAGAGATAATAAAAATGATTTCTCATTTAATAGAACTGAATAAAAAAAATAGTTTCAAATCAAGAAGACATAGAAGAAAACGATTCTCCGAGATGTCAGCAGAAGAACAATCAAATCTGATTAAAAAGGATGAGAAATGGGGTAGAATTGTTTGTAGATGTGAGCATGTTACTGAGGCAGAAGTAATCGAGGCACTTTCAAATCCATTGGAAGCACGGGTTCTTTCTTCTGTTAAATATCGTTGCAGAGCAGGGATGGGAAGATGTCAAGGTGGTTTCTGCACCCAACATATAGTTAGAATTATGGAAGAACATTTTAACATGGATGTTGCTGATATGAGGCTAAAATCACCGAATTCCAATCTCTTTTATGGTAAAACCCGAGGTAATCAAAGTGATTGATTATACGGTGGATGTGGCAGTTATAGGTGGTGGACCTGCAGGTCTGGCTGCAGCTGTATCAGCACACGAACATGGTGCCAAGAGTGTTGTAGTCATAGATAGAAATAGTTGGCTAGGTGGCATTCTTCCCCAGTGTATACATGACGGTTTTGGTGTTGAGGAAACAGGGACCTCTATGACTGGACCCGAATACGCAGAGATGTATATTGAGATGGCAGAGAAACAAGGCATAGACATAATGAAAGAGACAATGGTTTTGCAGTTTGATAAAAAACGAGAGATAACCGCAGTAAACAAAAAGGGATTACACAAAATCAAAGCTAGTGCTATTGTTCTTGCAATGGGGTGCAGGGAAAAGACAAGATGGAATGTAATGATATCTGGTGACCGACCAAGCGGCATCTATACTGCTGGCGTGGCACAGGCGTTCATAAATCTCTATAACATCATGCCTGGAAAGAATGTGATTATTCTTGGGTCTGGAGATGTTGGACTTATTATGGCACGGCGTTTGAAATTCGAGGGAGCTAATGTTTTGGGAGTTGTGGAAATCTTGCCTTATGCAAGTGGTCTTCCCAGAAATGTAGTTCAATGTCTTGAGGATTATGATATACCTCTTTTTCTGAATCATACAGTCACTTGCATTGATGGAAAAGAGAGATTAGAGCAAGTTACTATTGCTCAAGTTGATGGGGAAATGAACATTATCTCTGGAACTGAGAAAAAAATTGAATGTGATACTCTCCTTCTTTCGTTGGGACTGATTCCTGAAAATGAATTAGCCAACAATATTGGAATTGAGATTGATAATATAACAGGTGGACCTACAGTAAACCAATATTTGGAGACAACACTATCAGGAGTTTTTGCTTGTGGAAATTGTCTCCAGGTCTACGATACCGTCGATGTTCTCTCAGCTGATGCAGAGAATGCAGGAAGAAGTGCAGCAAAAAATTCGGCTATTCAAAAGAAAGACAAGAAAATTATTGCTAAAATTGTACCTGGTAAAGGGATTAGATATGTTGTCCCTCAAATTATTAGTGAACCGGGAAAAGTACATTTAACATTAAGAGTTGAAAAACCTGGGGAATCATCCGTGTTACATATGGTTGCAGGTGATAAAGAAATTTTGAAGAAAAGATTGGCGTGGGTAAATCCTGCTAATATGATTGGAGTTGATGTTGATATTCCACATGAGGTACTGACATCTACACAGAACTTGGAGGTAATACTCGTTGACCGATGAGAGGAATATAACTTGTATCGTTTGCCCTATTGGTTGTAAAATACTGGTTAAAACAGATGGGGCACAGTTTGAAATTGTTGGGGGAAACAAATGTAAAAGGGGGATAGAATATGCAAGAAGCGAGGCTCTTGATCCCAGACGGATGCTGACAACTTCGATACTAGTAAATGACGGTGAATGGCCGCTTGTCAGCGTTAAAAGTTCAAAGCCGGTTCCAGAAGAAAAATTGTTCTCTGTTTTAAAAGAAGTAGGGGGAACAGCAGTGAAGGCTCCAGTGAAATCCGGACAAACAATAATCAAAAATGCTGCAAATACTGGCATAGATATTGTAGCGACTAAAACAGTTCTGACAAAAGAAGTTGATTAAAAAATTATATTGAAAACACTCAATACCCATTTATTTTTCCTTTTTCAATATTATGATAATTTGGAGTTCGGTATTTAGTCATGTATGACTGTGGGGGTTCTACTTGTAAATCGATTGATATTCTCCAATGTTGGAATGGTTTATTGATATTGATCGTTTGCAAGATTTCGATTCATTGTGAATCTTTTATGAATGTTGGTAGTGTGATCTATTGGTGATGAAAGATGTTTTTTATTTGTGCCACTATGGCAAATGTCTGTACACTACTGTGTAATCCGTTTTTCCATTTTGGTATTTTGACACAGTGGATTTATATACAATGATTGTTAAAAAATATCATGCTATATAATATCATTATTGGAAAGAAAGGATGGAGAAATATGGGAAAAACAAGTAAGAAAAAAATGGAAGATGGATACAAATCAATTGAAGAGTTAGATATGTATATGTTGTATTACGGAGACGCTGTTGTTTATCAAGGCGGGTCTAAGGACTTGGTTAAAAAATTACATCAGCATGGAAAGAGTCATGATAAATGGGGATCAATATATAGATTATACTGTGGAAATACTGTTGTTTATCAGGGTGAACCTACGGACTTGGTTAAAAAATTACATCAGCATGGAAAGAGTCATGGCCTTTAAGCCATGAACCTCTCAAACATAGTGGATGAAATAAAAAAGATATATTTTGCAGATACTATCCCTATGATTAAAATAACGGGTATCGTCCTTTAGCAAATCTTGATTTCTATTTCTGATAATTGATGGGGTTTTTCTCTGCAGATTAACTCCTGCATGATATTTTTTCTCTATTTTCTATATTTTATGGTAGATTTTTTATTTTCAGCCTGTCAGAATTTTTTTCCTACACATTTTCTTGAATTAGCTCACTGTTGATCTGGGTTATATCCTTCCCAGTTTTGATTGTACATATCGATACTTTCTTGCATCAGTTCTGTTAAAAGAGAAATTCTTTCTTCATCGTTATCAAAGCCAAGCGTACCGTATACTGATGTATAGTATGGACGTATGATGCCTCGATCGTATCCAAGTGTAACCACAGAAAACATGGGTAAACCATGGACGTGATCTTTATCATAGATTGACAGAGAATTCCTCATTTCTTCAGAAGAATAATCAATATTTGTATAGAAATAGGAAACACTAGAGTTTTCGTAATTGACCGTTTCATAAAACATCTCGTTTTTTTCAAATTCAATGTTAAAAAACTGCTTTATTATTGGGTACATGATGTCGCATCCAGGACAAGCCTTTTCACTATAATGCAAAAACACCGGACCCTTGGTCAAGTTATCTAATACAAAATCCGGATGCGGTTCATCATTTGCTGTTTCAAATGTAAATTCTTTTATCGTGTTTACCTCAAGTTTCATGCAGCTAAGACAAAGAATTAAAACGATATTGGATTGGACTTCTTCATAGACATCGGTAAACAAAAGCATGCCTCCCAATCCTCCTGAAATAAGGAGCAATGCACTTATCTGAATAACGATCATTTTTTTCATTTATTTCCTCTCGAATGTTATATAGCTCTTTGAACAGACATTTATGCATTTTCCACAAAGTATACACTCTGGGTCTCTCTTCATATTGGGGACATCAATACCCATCGGGCATACTTCTGAACAAGCGTTACAATGAATGCATTTTGCAGTATCTACAGATATGTGCAAAATACTGATCTTATTGAAGGGAGCTAGAAGAGCACCAATCGGGCAAAAATATCTGCACCACCCTTGCTCAACAGTAAAAATTAAGACAAGAAACATAATGAAAATGACAAGTGCAACCCAGAAAAACGGGTTTGGCATAAATTTGCCCGGATAGAGTATCAAAGTAGGAATTGTTCCTGTGAGAAAACCTATAGGACAAATGTCTGTAAACATGAAACCTATAAGAGCCGAAGTAATGACAACAAGAATAATAAAAACAAAATATTTTATGTACCTCAAACGAGGTTCAATTTTATGTTGACCTAATTTTCGCACTATTGGGTATTTTTTTAGTTTTCTTGCAATTCTGCCAGTACCTCGCTGCAAAAGGCCGATGGGGCATGCCCATCCACATATTGCTCTACCTGTAAGCGCTCCAAAAAACCCAAGAATTAGAATCGGGTAAAATAGAAGTTTCCATGCAATCCCGTTATCCTTTATGTTATATACGCTATTTTCGATGGCTTTCAAGGGACAGGCAGATGTACTTGTGGGACACGAATGACAGTAAAAAAAAGGATAGCAGAACCCGGTCTTTAGACCAAAGGCTCCAAGATTGGCTGAGAAAAAGATAAGAATTTGAGATAACAGTCTTTTTATCTGGAATTTCATCAGAATCTCTTTCTTCTAAATAGCAGTATTCCAATTGAAATGGCAGCTAGGAATGGAATAAATTCAAATCCTGGCGTCCCATTCGTATCGTCGTTTCCACCATTTGAGTTGCCATTATTCGACTCGATTTTGAGGTCGAGTTTCTCTGAATCAGATTCTTCCCATACGTCGTTATTCAAATATCCAACATGATATTCAATATATGTTGCAGTATCGTGTTTTAATGTGATTTCAACTTCAAATGCATCTACATCTTTTTCAGTCATTGATTCATTAAAGGAGTCAGTAAAGCATATGTCTCCTTCCTTGCATTCTTTGACAATTAACCGTACGTTACTCACAGTTTCACTATCTGGGATAGTAACGGTAAACAATACTGTTGACTGTGGGGTAGGCTCCTCGGGGTCTAACACAATGGTAGGTTCACTTGCTGCCATAACACCACTAGTTGATATACATAATCCTACAATTACTATGATCGCTATCAAAAATTTCCTCATATTATCTCTCATATTAGATTTCACCTCCATTTTGATCTTAATTTGCTTTCCTATATCAAATTCTCATATATTAATTAATATATCAATTCCTCTATCTTTTGGACAAGTGTAACGGTATCTTCTGGAAATTCTTCTGGTATCTCTGAATAGGGACTAAATCCCGCATGGGAGAAATAAAGATTCCCTTTTTGATCAAATATGCAAAGAGTAGGAATAGATCCACTTGGCATATATCCATCTAAACTGTCATCCTCCATGCCAAATATCCAATTCAGCTCATAACCATACTGGGCAAATTGATTAATAAAATCCTGTATTTGTTGAGCATCTTCACGAGAATCAATGTTTATTGATAATATTTCCAATTCATTTCGACTATAATTGTCATATGCTTTTTTCAAATCTAGCATTTGGTACTTACAAGGACTACACCACGTTGCCCACATATCCAGAATGACAATTTTGCCTCTGTAATTGCTCAGATGCATTTCACTGCCATCAAGTGCAGTAAAGGCAAAGTCATCTCCTTCGTCTACCTCTGAATTATTATTTTCCGATGACTGATCTGATAATGTTGATGCATAAATTCCACTTATCGCAATTATTATAATAACGGCTGATATGATAATGCCCATCTTTACGCTACTGCTTTTAAGTATATTTTCCTTATTTGATTTTTTTTCAGATCTTTTTCTACCGATACAAATCACCACATTGACTTATTATTAGCAGATAGAAATTATTCATATGATGTAAGTTTAGCCTTAAGCATTTCTTTTGGCATTGCACCAACTATTCTGTCTACTAGTTCTCCATTTTTAAATACAAGTAAGGTTGGTATACTCATTATTCCATACTTTGCAGATGTCGCTCGGTTTTCATCGACATTAAGTTTACCGAAAACAATCTTTCCTTGCATTTCTTTTGCTAGATCTTCTATGACTGGTCCTACCATTCTACATGGGCCACACCATGGTGCCCAGCAGTCTATGACAACTGTTTGGTATTTCTTGATATTTTCATCCATATCCGCGTCTGTTATATGTATTGGGGTGTTTAGTGAATTTTCTTCCATGTTATTTCCTCTATCTATATACTGCTTTTTTAATTGTTCCATTTTTCTTTTTTTTATTTCATCTAAGTCATCATTCATTATTTTCCACATAATAGTTAGCATACTATATAACGTTTGTGCATAAAATGTGCACAACCATTATAAATAACTAATGTGATACATATAAACTGATGAAATTTATCAAATCTTTCGAAAATATCTGCTGTGACGATGTTATACAATGCGTTTTCGATCTGAATGTTTTGGATCTAAACGTTTATAAAAAATTGAAGGAAGTAGGAAAATCAAGGGCTGATGATTTGGCAAAAAAGATGGATAGGGAGCGAAGCACTGTATATCGTTCTCTACAAAAATTAACAACCTGTGGGTTATGCACCAAAGAAACAAATACGATAGAAACCGGAGGATATTATCATGTATACTCATGTATCAATGCAAAACATGTGAAAAAGAGAGTAGAGATGTGTGTAGAGAAATGGTATACATCCATGAAAGAAATGATAGAACTATTTGATAGTTAAATGGAATTTGAACAGAGAAATTTAAGCGTGTTGATTCTTGAATCTTTCTAAAGTAATGCATATAATTTAATAGTTTTTCAAAAGATACAATTATTATCATAATGGGGGAATCCTAAGGTAGGCGATTTTCTATTAAACCTATTAAAAATAGGATATTTTATATATGGCTTTGTATATGCTAGACTTAAAACTAGGAGAGATGTGAGATGAAAGTTAATAACCCACATGAGTTAGTTGGAAAAGAAGTTGTTGACGTAAATGGGAACACTGTTGGAACAATAGACAAAACATGGAACAGTTGGAATCAGGACTACCCTGGATATTTCTTTGGTATAAAAACCTATGACAATACCAGAGATACATGGTTCAGAGGAACATGCAAGCTGATACCAATATACAGCGACTACATAAAACACACCGACGACCGTGTATATCTAAACAAAACAACGGAAGAATTAGGTCGTTTTTGGAACAAAGCGGTTCATTTTGGCACCACGACCTGCCCAACAGATGAATTGGTTGAAAAACCCGTCTATGACAGAAATCATTCCAAAGTTGGAACTTTCTATACTTGGACAGAGAGTGACGGAACATACAAGAACTATGGAGTATTGTTGGATCCATATTTGTGTGATATCTGGAAAATGCCATACAATACATTGTGGCCAATATCGCCTAACTTCCTAACCAATGTAACGGACACCATACTACTTGACAAAACCTTAGATGAATTGAAAGGATTCTGGGACCAGCAGAAGACCACTCAGTACAATCAGAACACCCAACAATCGCAGTATAATCAGAACACTTTCTAGATAGAAATTGATAAAGTTCTGTATCTGGGAAGACTAAAGAGTCTTCCTAATTCTCTATTTTTTATATCTTATAATCTGGGACAAAGTATTTTGGGTTAACCGGAAAAACTATGCCATCATACCCCGAACCAATGAGGTTTCTAAAAATTCTGTATCCTGCTGAACCGACCTTATCACTTGCTCCAATAACCGCGATACTTTTTGGCTTAAAAACTTTGTCAAGATGTTAGGCACCTATATTTTCCCCTCGTATTAAATAGGATTGTGTTCCCCGTAGTTACATGGTGTTGATAAAGCTTATTGACACTGACATCGTGGATGAGAGTATGTCATTATATTTCCCAATGTGGTTTAAGTACTTTTTTAAGATCAAAAACTAGATTTTTTACCCTTTCAAATTTTTGATGAGACGTGTTATCAATCTCTTTTAAATATTTGTCCTTATCGAGAAGGCCGCACATGATATTGTAATATGATGTGACACTTGCTGAACTGTTGTATCCGCCACCAAAAAGAACAAGTAGTTTGTCACAAGTATCAGCAGATAATTCTCTCATCTTTTTAGCTAGGTGGTAGTAAGTCTGATATGTTAAATTTAGATCTGCCAACGGATCAGAGTGATGTGTATCCACACCGGATTGGTAGATAATGATCTCTGGTTTGAATTGTTTGGTAATTGGCGGGATGATTTCATCAAATGCTTTTAGATAACTTGCGCTTCCAGTTCCGGGGGGCAAAGGCAGGTTAACTGTGAATCCTTCTCCTTTATCTCGTCCGATTTTTTCTAGACTTCCAGTTCCAGGGTATAATGTTCTCCCATCTTGGTGAAACGAGATGTTAAGAACTGTCGGATCATCATAATAAATTTCTTGTGTACCATTGCCGTGATGAACATCTAAGTCAACTATTAAAAAACGTTTTAGTTTGTGTTTCTCACGCAGGTATTCAATGGCAACGGCGATGTCATTAAAGAAGCAGAAACCTGATGAAGCGCTTATGCAAGCATGATGAAAACCGGCAAGTGGATTAACCATGCAATTAAAACCCTCAAATAACTTTTCACCTGCAAGTATTGAACCACCTGTTGCAAGACTTGCATGGTTGTAGATGCCAACTTTTGCAGGTGTATCCATAGCAAGCATACCGCCAGTACGACTCAGTTCTTTTATTCTGCTTACATAGTTTTCACTATGTGCTCGCAAAAGATCTTTTTCTGCTGCTTTATTTGGTGTAAATAATTCAACATCTTTCATTATGCCTTTTTCTTCAAAAAATTCCATGGTTTTGCCAGGTTTATTTCCAACTAAGGGATGGTCTACACCAAGATCGTATTTGTTGTAATCTTCATGATAAACGATTCCGATCATGAACTTCTACATACTAATCCTTTAATTTATATCTTATCTTCGAATGGTGTTAACGATTAGAGGTTCAAGACGAAGGATGACTGTTCCTTCAGGGGTTATCGAAAATCTCAAGCTTAAACACAGCGATAAGCTTCGGTGGATTGTTTTTAACAAAGGAACAATATATATTAATATGATAAAAAAATAAATATTTGAATATTTTTACTTCCTCCTTTATTCTAGTGATGATCGAATGTTAAATTCAGTAGATTTTAAATAGGGATACGGGATAAGAAAATTGCAAAACTATCAGTAGGTTCCAAAAATATATGACCAACGTCTGTTAATTTGTGAGTGGTTTCTGATGAGTATAGTAGATTTGACTTCTATGGGGGAATCTCAGGCTGAACTGAGGGAGGAAATTAACGACCGACTATCTCGACTTCAAGATGAGGTTTCAGATTATTGTTTTCAATGTGCTAAGTGCACTTCCGGTTGTGAAGCCCATAAACTTTTGGAACTGGAGCCACACAAGGTTGTTGCATTGCTCAAACGTGGACTGATTGATGAGTTGGTCAATTCTGATGTTATCTGGACTTGTATGAGCTGCTTTAAATGCAGGGAGCGATGCCCGCAGAAAAAAGTTGCACCTGTTGATATTTTGTTTGCTTTGAAGAACATGGCTGTCGCAAGTGGCAAGCAGATTCCGGGTAAATATACAGGTATGTTACAGTCTATTCTTTCTATTGGACTGATCCAAGAGACACAAAGCGTTATAACTCGCGATAATAAAACAAACAAGCGAGAGGATCTTGGTTTACCTGCGATTTCTAAACCTGTTGACGCTGCGAAGTTCCAGATGGTGTTGTCGAAGTTAGCTGTTGAGAAAGTATAGGAGGGGGTCTTATGAAAAAATATGCACTTTATCCCGGTTGTGTGATGCCAACAGAACAGTATGCCTATGAGTTATCTATAAGGGAGACGTTTCCGCTTTTGGATATAGAACTTGTTGATCTTGAGGGTTTTTCATGTTGTGGAGAGCCGATGAAAAGTGTAAATCAGCTCATGACTCTGTATCTTTCTGCACGTAATCTTGCAATTGGTGAGAAGCAAGATATTGACTTGTTTGTCCCATGTCCAATGTGCCATCTAGCCCTGAGTGAATGCAAACATGTCATGGAGAATAATGTAGAGATGAGGGATCGAGTTAACGGCATGCTCGTTTCTGAGGATTTACAATACAAGGGGTCTGTTGATATTGTTAATACGGTTGATCTTTTGCATGACCATATTGGTGTTGATCAGATAGAAAAACATGTGAGAAAACCACTTGATGGTTTAAAGATCGCAACGCATTATGGATGCCATCTTATTAGACCTAGTGAAATTGGACGTCCAGTGGATTCTGAGAATCCACAGAAAATGGAAACAGTGCTTAAGATTCTGGGTGCTGAACCACTTGATTATGCTGAGAAACTTGATTGTTGTGGTGCACCTATACTAGCAAATCTTCCCGAATCTGCCTTGACTAAGACAGGGCAGAAACTTCAGAGAGTTCAGGAGCAGGGTTTTGACGTTTTTGTTGATGTTTGTCCGTGGTGTCATCGGATGTTTGATTCAAAGCAGGTTAAGGCTGGTGAAACAGTTGCGTCAAAGCTAGAGGTTCCGGTAGTTTATCTTACTCAATTGCTTGGACTAGCGTTTGGCGTTAAGAAAGAGAAACTTGGTTTGGATTTGAACCTCAGTCCTGTTGATAAATTAAAGATTGGAGACTAATAGCATGAGTAATAAAATCGGCGTGTTTGTTTGTCATTGCGGTATAAATATCGCTTCCACGGTAGATGTCGAACAGCTTACAAAGTATGCTGCTGGGCTTGATGGTGTTGTTGTTAGCAAGGATTACAAATATATGTGTTCTGATGTTGGGGCGAATCTCATTAAGGATTCTATTAAAAAACACAAGTTGGACGGAATAGTAATAGCCTGTTGTTCTCCTCGTATGCATGAGCATACGTTCCGTGGTGTTGTTGAAGCCGGCGGCGTTAATGGCTTTAATTTAGAGATAGCAAATATCCGTGAACAGTGTTCTTGGGTTCATGAGGACAAGGCGCGTGCTACAGAAAAGGCAAAGGTTTTAATTCGAGGTGCTGTGGCTAAGGCACGTTTGTTAGAGCCGCTTGAACCATCAAAGGTCAGCGTTACACCTACAGCTGTTGTAATTGGTGGCGGTATCGCAGGTATTCAGGCGTCTCTGGACCTAGCCGAGGAAGGACATAAAGTCTATCTTGTTGAAAAGACGCCTAGTATCGGTGGTCGGATGGCTCAGCTTGATAAGACGTTTCCAACACTGGATTGTTCTGGTTGTATTCTTACCCCCAAAATGATGGAGATTGCAAATCATCCAAATATAGAGTTGCTTACATATTCTGAGGTCATTGGTATTGAAGGGAGTATTGGAAACTACAAAGTGAAAATTAAGAAGAAGCCACGGTATGTCGACTTGGAGAAATGTACTGGCTGTGGAGACTGTGTAGATGCCTGCCGTTTGAAAGGTCGTGTTGTTAGTGAATTTGATATGGGCATGGGAAAACGGAGTGCGATTTATATGCCGTTTCCCCAGGCGATTCCATTGAAATGTACTGTCGATTCTGATCATTGTTTGATGATTACTCGCGGTAAATGTGGGGCTGGTCCGTTATGTGTTGAGGCTTGTGAGGCTGATGCGATTGACTTCAAACAGAAGGAAGAGGAGATTGAGGTTGATGTTGGGGCCATATTGGTTGCCACTGGTTACGATGTTATGGATCCCTCCAATTTGTATGAGTGTGGTTACGCTCGTTCGGATGACGTTATTACAACACTTGAGATGGAGCGTTTGATTAGCTCTTCTGGTCCTACTGGTGGAGAGATAGTTTGCCCCTCTAACAACGAAAAGCCCAGTAGTATCACATTTGTTTTATGTGTAGGTTCCCGTGATGAGACCGAGTGCACATGGTGTTGTCGTATTGGTTGCATGAGTGCACTTAAACAAGTATATCTTTTGAAGGAGAAGCTTGGTGACGATGTTGAGATTAATGTGTGTTATACTGACATCCGTAGTTTTGGTAAAGGATATGAGGAATTTTATCGGAATATTCGTGGCTTGAAGACTAATTTTTTCCGCGGTCGCCCATCTGAAATCAGGAATGTCGATGATCATCTAAAGATAGATATTTTTGATACTACAACAAACAAGTTGTTTGAGATAATTACGGATTTGGTGGTCCTTGTACCTGCGCTTGTTCCACGTGCAGATGCTGATGAGTTTGCCCGTATTCTTCGTATTTCTCAAAGCGGCGATGGTTTCTTTTTAGAGGCTCATCCGAAACTTCGTCCGATGGATACGTTTGTAGGTGGAATTTTTATTGCAGGCTGTTGTCAGGGCCCAAAAGATATTCAAGATACTGTATCGATGGCAAGCGGTGCTGCAGCTCGTGCAGCCAATATTCTGTCAAAAAAAGAACTTGAGTCTGAGCCACTTGTTTCCTGTGTTGATGAGGAAATATGCTCTGGTTGCAGTGTTTGTGTTTCTGTCTGTGCATACAGCGCCATAGAAATCGTAAAAGAAGACAATGGGAAATCCTACGCGAAGGTTAACGAGGCGTTGTGCAAGGGCTGTGGAGCATGTGTCGGTGCATGTCCATCTGGTGCAATGCAGCAACGTGGATTTAAAGATAAACAAATACTTCCCATGATTGAAGAAACAATTTGAATAGATTTTATATATTACGAACTTGTTAACATACTGATAATTAGGAGGAAAGACATGGCATATTGTCCAAAATGTGGAAATAAAAATGAAGACGGTGCAGAATTTTGCAGTAAATGCGGCGCTTCTTTAACTGGTTCAAAAAAAACCTATGAAAAAGAATGGGAAGATCGTTGTGAGGAAGATTGCGCGGGTGGAAAGCGCGGTGGGCCTCCTATCTTTTGGGGAATCGTTGTCATTCTTATCGGTCTATGGATTCTCTTTGAGTTCGTATTAAAAAATATTGGAGTCTTAGAAGGCTTACCAAACTGGATTCAGAACTTTGAGTTCTGGTGGCTTATTGCCCTTGTTATTTCAGTAGCAATTATCCTTTCCGGCCTCCGAATAATTACTAGGAAGTAAAAAGGATTAATACATTTTACACGTTTCATTACAGTGCTCACAAATCCTTGTATGTTTCCAGTTGGAGAGTTGAATTCTTGTGTCTAACCAGAGAAATGATATGATTATACTTATTGTTCCATAGATTTTATTTCCTGTAATCTCAAATATACCAATAGTAATTAGAAATAAGCTTAAAACCAGAAAAATATTGGATATAGCGTGGACGATTGCATGTCTTAGTGGGAGCATTATTTCTGCATAGGTAAGACCAATTGCAATCAAACCAATGAATACAACATAATAAAATCCAGATATCGACTCATTTCCAATAGTTACTATATAGATAATCGCTAAGATAATTGATATTATTGCCCCTATTGAAAGGCCCAGACAGCCTGCGCACAAAGTTTTATTTTTTATTCCAATCGTATGACTCTGAAAATTGCCGCAATCTGGATGATGGCCCTTGTATTTTCTAGTTATTTTTTTAGATTTTTTACTATTTGAACGAGGAGTTGTATGTTTAGTTAATCTTCTGAACCAGCGAGGATATAATGCCAGAGAGATACCAAATATACAGCTTATGATAAATGCTCCACCGACGAATAATTTATCATATATCTCAATGGTAGTTGTGTTTAAAGGGTTTAAAAAAATCAATATTAAAAGTAAAACTGCTGCGGCAATTGAAAGAATAATGTAATAAAAAATATTCTTGTTTTGTTTCAAATTAGGCCCCTGAATTTCTTCAACACATGCTGCCCAGCCATATGACGGTACAGTGTTCTTTTAAGTTTGTTTTTTGAAAATATTCCAGCTATATTCTTCATATAGGATCCATAAAACGCATGATAGCATTTCCATAGCTCCTGCTGAACCTCTTTTCTTGTTAGTGTTTCAGTTGGCATTATTGCATGCGACATGTCATAGTTTGCATAATTTGTGTCTTCTATCCATCCGTTTTTCTTTGCAGTTTCATAGTATACCGTGCCCGGAAACGGTGTAAGAGCAGTATATATCACAAAATCTGCTTCTATATCTATTGAGAACTGTTTTAGACGTTCTATGGATTCTACCGTGTCTCGTCTGGTACCAATGACAAACATTGCATGTGAGAATATATCGTTGTCACTTAGTAGTTTCATTGCTGTATATGCATCTTGTGCACTTGATCCCTTTTTAAATTCTTTAAGTGTTGAGGTTGAATCAGTTTCAACACCGCACATAACCCAGTAGTTGCCAACTTCCCGTAGTTTTGAAACCAACTCAGGATTTTTTGCAACATCGTCAGTTCGTGCCTGTAAAAACAGCATGATCTCTTCTTTACATTTACGATGTTTTAATTCTTTATATAATGCCTTTCCTCGCAGATTATATTTGAAATGATCATCGGTGAGCCAGAGAAAGACACCCCCGTATGTTTCGTTGAGATGTTCAATTTCATCTGCTATACGTTTTACTGATTTTGTTCTCCAAACACCGTTCCAATGTTTCCATTGTGTACAAAATGTGCACCTATGATCGCATCCTCTTGCCCCTTCTAATATCATATATCTAGTGTTTCTTCCAGCCATCATAGTAAAATGATAGTGTTTAATGTAATCTTCAATGAGATGATATGCAGGATAAGGTAGACTGTCAAGATTTTTAATAAGAGGACGTGGTGGTGTATGAATGATTTTTTCTTTATGCCTAAATGATATTCCTTTTACTTGTGCTATGTTTTTTCCATTGTTTAATGTCTTGATTAATTCTACAAGTGTTAGTTCACCTTCCCCCCTTACAATGATGTCGATTTCGGGGAAATCAATGAGTGACTCCTCTGGAATAAATGAGAAATGTATGCCACCAACAATTGTAACAATGTCTTCGCTTACCTTTTTTGCTATCTCTGAAGTTCGTGCACATGGATATGCGGTACTTGTAAATCCAGAGCTTAGTACTATTGATGGTGAATATGATTCGACATATTTTTCAAGACCTGCCCAGTCCATCCTTTCTGCTTGACAGTCGAGTATAGCTATCTCTATATCTGGTAATTCTCGTTCTATGTATGCTGCAAGTATAAGTAGTGACGTGGGTGGTGGGAGATATTCTCCCATTACAAACCAGTAATCTTTTGGTGGTTCAACAAACAATATTTTTGATATCTTCATCATTCCCCATTTTGGGTATAATTCAGAAACTGTTAAAATATGTTATTATCAGAAAAACAACTTTTGTGCTTGATACCAATTGGTTGCATTAGTTTTTCATAGACTGTTAATTTTTAAGAATAAGTGTGCGTTGTTTCAAATTCTTGTGAGAATGTAATGAGGCCAAATAGGACATTTCCGTTTATGTTCCCACTAATAGTTAGATCGAATTTACCTTCCTTTATAATGTTTTTAATCACATCTACGGATGCATCTGCTAAACCACTATAATATATGGTTATTGATACGTCTTTCTCACTTTGAGCGTGTGCAGGTATAAATACATTGGAAAAACCACCTTCTCCAACATAGTTATCCTCGATATAGATGTAAAACGTGGATGAAAATCCAGAGATATCTTGGTCAGTTGGATTGTATATATTTGCATCTAGTTTCAATTTAAAAGATGTGAATTTTACATCTGTAATATCTACATCATTTATGGTTACTTCAATACTACTCATGGCTGCAACATCAGCATAATAAATATAACCTAAAAAACCTGAGACCGACAAGATTATCGCTAGGATGATTACAGCTATTACATTTTTTCCAGTCATTCTTCTCATTTTAATTTACGTCCATAAATCGATAATTTCTATGTTTCTACTTCTGCAATTAGGACATTTTATTCTTTTTTCTTTTCCGCCAAAGAAAAGAGTCCTGCATTTCTTACATCTATATCTTATCATTTATCATATTTTCAATTGTTAAATGACGTTCTTTCGTGATTTGTGTGGGTATTTTGCTATTGTTTTATCTTACAATCATAACAGGGCAAGAAGCATGATGTGCGACATTCTCGGTAACGCTGCCTAAGAATATCCTTTCAAGAGCAGTCGATCCTTTACTCCCAATTACAATCAGGTCATTCTTTTTTGCTTCTTTTATAATCTCCTCGGCTGGGTGGCCTTCTACGAGCTTTTTTGAGACCTTAACTCCCATCTTTTTTCCCATTTTTTCTATTTCATCGAGATAGAACTGCCCATTTTTCTGGAGAAATTTGTGCATTTCGTCATAAGATATTGCATCTTGATATCCATAGAGGCCTGGCAAGCTGGGAGTGGCTATTACATGCATTGCTACAACTTCCAAACCACTAGTTTTTGCAAGAACAAGAGCTTTTTTTCCTGCTTTTTTCGCTATTTTAGATCCATCGATTGGTAGTAGTATCCTTCCAAACTCATTCTTCATTAAATTGTTTAATTCCGTGCTTAAACTTAAAAGTTTCTGAAAATGTTCAATTTTGCAACTTTTTTTTTGCATTTAATGGAAAAACCATAGTTTTATCAAATTAACTACTTAAATCAGGTTTAGCTTCCCCTTCATCGTTTCAAGCCAAGAGGGTAAACCTTCAAGAGTCCGAATCATTGCATTTTTAGCAAACAATTCCCTGTATTTTGTATTACAGTTAACCCGTCCTTCAAGATTTCTCTTGATTGTCCGGCATAGATAACCCCCTTTTCTATCCCAATCCGTAAGGATAATTATATCTGTATGCTCTTGGGCAATCTTATCACAAAAGTCGATAAGGGGTATTCCGGCATTGACACTAATGATTGATCCACTGATATCAAGTTTACGAAGAGCTTCTATATCTTTTTTCCCTTCAACAATAATTGGAATAGACCTATTTTCTTCTCCCAATTCATCAATGATTTTTTCAAGATCTTCAATAGATTTTTTAAAATCCATAACTATAGTTTCTCCTGGATTTTACTAACAATTCTTCCTGGTGTCATTCCTTGAAGAAGAACTGTTTTCTCACGGTTTTTCTTACCATTTAAAATTAATACATTCATATGAGATACATCAAAATATTCAGAAACAGTTTTTATAACATCAATATTTGCACGATTGTCTTGCGCAGGTGATTTTACAGATATTTCTATACTTTTCCTCCATTCATCAACTCCTGTTGGAAAAGCATTAGAACGCACATCAGGTGTAATAAAAAGGTTAACAGTGGCACCAAGTTTATGCTTTTTTACAGCATCTTTTAGGATTTCTTCCATATTAAACTAGTGTCATTGTATGTTTTATATTACATATTTAGTTTTTTATTAGCTGTCTGGGTTATTCGGCATTTTACAATGCTTTTACTGCTGCATTGAAAGTTTCGCTTGGACGCATTGCTTCAGTCGCTAGTTCATCATTTGGTTTGTAGTAACCACCAATATCAACAGACTTACCTTGTGCTACGATCAACTCATCAAGGATCTTAGTTTCGTTATCTGCAAGTTCTTGTGCAAGTTTTACAAAACGGCTTTGAAGATCTACATCTTTTGTTTGCTCCGCCAATGCTTGTGCCCAGTATAATGTTAGATAGAACTGACTTCCCCTGTTATCCAACTCATTAACCTTTCGAGATGGAGATTTGTTGTTTATCAAAAATTTAGCAGTTGCTTGGTCAAGTGTTTCCCCTAAGATTTTTGCTTTTTCATTATTGGTTGCATTACTTAGATGTTCTAATGATACTGCAAGAGCTAGAAACTCTCCAAGTGAATCCCATCTAAGATGACCCTCTTGTCGGAACTGTTGAACATGTTTAGGTGCTGATCCACCCGCTCCTGTTTCATATAATCCTCCACCATTCATAAGAGGCACTATTGATAGCATCTTAGCACTTGTTCCTACTTCAAGAATTGGAAACAGATCTGTCAGATAATCACGTAGTACGTTTCCAGTTATTGAAATGGTGTCTTTACCTTCTTTCATATGCTTTACTGAGAATCGTGTGGCTTCTACTGGTGTCATTATATGGATTTCCAGGTCTTTTGTGTCATGATCTTTAAGATATCGGTTTATTTTTTCTATGAGTTGTGCATCATGTGCTCGGTTTTTATCAAGCCAGAAAACAGCAGGTGAACCTGTTGCTTTTGCTCTGTTAACTGCTAGTTTTACCCAGTCTTGAATTGGTAGATCTTTTACCTGACACATACGCCAGATATCACCTTCTTCAACATCGTGTTCAAGCATTATTTCTCCTGATGATGAAACAACACGAACTTTTCCATCACCTGGGATTTGAAATGTCTTGTCATGAGATCCGTATTCCTCTGCTTTTTGTGCCATAAGACCAACATTGGGAACAGTTCCCATTGTTGTCGGGTCAAATGCTCCATTTTTTTTACAAAACTCAATTACCTCCCTATACACTCCAGCATAGCTGCTGTCTGGTATCACAAATTTTGTATCATGAAGCTTGCCATCGGCACCCCACATTCGACCAGAGTTTCGAATTGCAGCAGGCATTGACGCATCAATTATTACATCACTTGGGACATGTAGATTTGTTATTCCTTTATCAGAGTTCACCATCGCAAGTTTAGGTCTATTTTTATAACATGCTTGGATGTCAGATTCGATTTCTTTTCTTTTATCATCAGGAAGTGTTTTGATTTTCGCATAAAGATCACCTAGTCCATTGTTAGGGCTGACACCTAGTTCTTTAAAAACAGATGCATGTTTTTCAAATGCATCTTTGAAGAAAACAGAAACTACATGACCAAAAATAATAGGATCAGATACCTTCATCATTGTAGCTTTCAAATGAACAGAAAACAAAACATCTTTCTTTTCCGCATCTTCAACTTGTTCTTCAAGAAATGCACGTAACGCACGTTTGTTCATAACTGTTGCATCAATTATTTCACCATCAAGTAGTGCAAGTTTTTCCTTTAAAACTTTAGTAGTTCCATCTTGGCCTATATACTCAATTTTGGCATCTCCTGCTGTTTCTTTTGTAATTGTTGTAGATTTCTCATTTGAACAAAGATCATTACTTTTCATATGTGCAACATGCGATTTCGAATCAGTGGTCCATTCACCCATTGGATGTGGGTTTTGTTTTGCATAGTTTTTTACATGTCCGGGGACTCTTCGATCTGAGTTTCCTTCTCTTAAAACAGGGTTAACAGCACTTCCTTTAATCTTGTCATATCTAGCTTTGATTTCTTTTTCTTTATCATTTTTTGGATCCTCAGGATAATCTGGAAGATTATAGCCATGGTCTTGTAATTCTTTTATTGCTGCTTTCAACTGAGGTATTGATGCACTAATACATGGTAGTTTGATGACATTTGCTTCTGGTTTTTTAACCAGATCACCAAGTTCCGCTAAATCATCTGATATCCTTTGGTCCTCTGTAAGATTTTCAGGAAATTTTGCAATAATTCTTCCTGCTAGTGAAATATCTCTTGTTTCAACTGTTACATCTCCAACTTCTGTGAAACTTTTTATAATGGGTAGAAAAGAATAAGTTGCTAAAGATGGCGCTTCATCAACTTTTGTATAAATTATCTTTCCTTTTCCACTCATTACTTCACCTTCTCAGGTTTATCTGGCATCATATATTCAATGTCATCCCACGGATGTCTGTAAAGTCTGGATTTCAAACGCTTCTGATCCATAATATGACCCATGAAACCGATACTCCTTCCGAGAACAAAGAATGCATTGAGAATTCCAAGATCTACAAACTCTCTTACTTCATCTCTTGAATACCCTATACCACGTAACATATCACAGCATAATACGCCAATACAACCATCGACGTTTAGAATCAGGTTGTTTCTTTTTGATGTCGTTAGTTCTTCAACAGATAATGCATAATCAAGTGTTTCAGTTACTGGAAAGTTCTTCTTGGCGAAGTCCACCATGATTGTTACTCGTACATCAGGATTTGTCACTGATTTAATACGGTGTCCTATACCTTGGATGTTTACATTTTTACTCTTCATGTCTGTGACCATGAAGCTTGGCTCTTCACCAGCGTAGAGGTATTTTGTGAAGTGATTTGCTGATCCTTGTACTGCTCCACCAAAACGAGGTCCAATTGTTAATAGACCACTCACTAGTGAAGAGATCAAATCTTTTCCAGCTCGTGATGCAATAATTGAGTTGTGTGCACCAGAAACAGCTGGTCCATGATCAGCAGTAAGTAATACTACACGTTCGATGAACTCTCGTGCCCATGCTGGTAGATTTTTCTTAAACCACAATAGACCTATTACTCCACCAAGTCCCCATTTTTCTTCAAAGATTCTACTGATCGTCACACCGCAGTATCGTAGTTCTTCTCCACGGTCATCAGAAATAGTTGAAATAAAACTTGCAGGTTTTCTGATCATTCCTTGTTTTAGAGCAACTTCATAATCAAGTGGTATTATTGGTGGTTCAACATCAGGTATTGGTTTATGTTTCCCACTTTTCACTAGCTTTGTATATGCTTTTTCTATTTGTTTATCAAAATCATCAAAGCTTTTTGGAACATATACACCTACATCCTTGAATGCTTTGTTTTTTACATCAGCTGTTTCCCGTTCTGCACCTGCTCTTGCTCCAGCATGGCCAAATTGAACTTCTGCTGGAAATACTTTTGAACATGTTCCAATACACCAGGCAACTACTGGTTTTTTTATCCGTCCTTTTTTGATCGCATCGATTACTTCGTATTCATCTGTTCCACCGACTTCACCAAGTAGTACCGTCATTTTGATATCTGGGTTTTTCTCATATCGCATCATATGGTCTATAAATGTTGACCCTGGGTATCTATCTCCGCCTATTGCTACACCCTCATAGACTCCATCTGTTGTCATAGCAATGATATTATTGAGCTCATTGCTAAGTCCACCAGATTTTGACACATATGCAACACTACCCTGGCGGTGCAACTTTGAAGCTACAATATTATCAAGTTGTCCGGCTGTGTTTCCTATTCTAAATCCTCCTGCGGCAATGCCTCCAACAGTTGCAGGACCAATAATCCATTTGTTTTTTTCTTTTGCAATTTTTATAAGTTCTTTTGTTCTTTGTTCAGGTAATCCTTCTGCAATGATTGCAACAGAGCGAATTGTTTTGGTTTCAAGTGCTTCTTTGCTTGTTTGATAGGCTGATCTGAAACTTGCAAAGTTTACCATGAAGTCTGCTTCTGGATGCATTTTTGTCGCCTCTTTGAGGGTTCGAACCATTGGTATGAGTATTTCTTTGGTTCCCCAGAAGCATTTATGCATTCCATCACGAGTCGGATTAACTATTACGACAACGGAGGGTTCTTCGCGTCTGCAAATATAATCAAAATCAAGCATGCGCTGAATTGCACGTGTTTGAAAACCGAAAATAATTGCTTTTGTGTTTTTATCCATTATAATATAATCAGGTCTTTTTCCAGATTTCTTGGTTTTTGTCACGGTAATCGCCTCCATTATTTTCCCCCTAAAGCCATATCAACAATTCGTGTCATATGGGTCTCAGGACCATATACATCAATTGGAATTCCAAGTTCTTCACCAAGATCTTTCATGATTTTAAGCCCCTCCTTGTAGTTTGGTCCACCACGTCTTACATAGATTTTCACTTTTGTATCTTTCAGTTTCTTTTTGTAATCACGAAGTGCCATAGTAATACCGGTAAATGTTTTTGCTACATCTGTAAAGTTTGCTATACCTCCTCCAACTAGTAAGAACTTTGGTCGTCCTTTTGGGTCTTTCTCACGGGTCATTAAATCAAGAATTGTTTTTGCATATTCGTAAGTGAGATCCGTTGTTGGATTTCCACTGTATTCTCCGTAATTTGCAAGTTCATCTCTGTAGCCTAAGTCAACGATGGTATCAGTATAGATTACACTTCCTCCTCCACCAGCAACCATAGTCCAAACGCGGCCCTTTGGATTTAAAACAGTGAGCTTGAGCAACGCTCCACTTTTTTCATCCATCATCTTGACGTATTTTTCTTCTTTTGAAAGTTTTCTTCCAAATGGTGCTGGAAATGTAAGATCTCCCCATTTATCACTGCTTTCAAAATGACCCGTATCATCAATTCTGGCAACCAGATCAAGTGGTATTATTTCTTTTCCAGATACTACAAATGGGTTGATTTCAAGATATGCATAGTTAAGTTCTCTATAAAATTTGTATAACCCTTTGGTAAATTCTGCAAACATTTTCTTATGTTCTTTTGGTGTATCCTTTGGAAGTTTACTTTCAATATTGACTTTATTTATATCTTGATCAACATCAATTTGGATTTCTGAAACAGTTTTCCACACAGATTCAATATCCACGCCGCCATGGTTGGAGAAATAAATCATGTCGCCTTCACGATTACTTTTTATCGCAACATAAAATTCTCCTTTATGTGGGACAAATGGTTCAATTATAAAATGAGTCAACATCCCTGTTACTTTTCCAACTTTTGTCTCTTTGTTCATATGCTCTGTAATCCATTTCTTTGCCTCTGTAAAACTAGCATTTGCTTTGATCAAACCATGTTTACCACGTTTTCCAAAAAGTTGATCAGGTTTTACCACTAACTTCTCAGTTTTAAGCCATTTATGTTTTTTAGGTAGATCATCAAGTTTAGTTTTTGGGTCTACCAGTACAATTTTTCCGGGGAATTTGAAATCCTTGCTGATGTAATCTGTCCAGTACTTAGCAAGCATTTTCTTCCCATCATATTCTCTTATTCCTCTTTGTGCCATAATTTTTACCTCCAAATTGTTTTAACTGGTTTGGTTTTTCATAAATGCAAGTGTGCCACCTGCAAGTATTATTTTCTTTTGCCTATCTGAAAGATTATAGTCAACCTCAAATTCAGCACCATTAGTTTTGTTTTTTACCACTAATGCTTTGCCTTGGTTGATGATATTTTTAATATTTGGTAGTTCTAGTTCATCTCCTTGTGATATTTTTTCATAATCCCTTTCGTTTTTGAAAATCAACGGGACAATCCCGAAGTTGATGAGATTTGCTGTATGAATCCGTTCAAATGATTTTGCAATAACTGCCTTTACACCCATATACATGGGACATAGTGCGGCATGCTCCCTTGAGGAACCTTGTCCGTAACTAAGACCTGCAACGATAATATTGTGTTTGCCACTGTCCCTGATTTTTTCTGCCCGATCATGAAATTTAGGATCAACTATTTCAAATAAAAACTCTGAATATTTAGGTACATTAGACCGATATTTCATCTTGCTTCCTGCAGGGATGATGTGATCAGTTGTGATTAAATCTTCCACTTTGATTGTAACTTCTCCTGCGATTGTATCGGATATTGGATCACTTTTAGGCGGATCACCAATATTAGGTCCACGATAGATTTCAACATCTTTCGGGTGCTCTGGCGGATAAATGAACATGCTGTCATCAATGTAGAATTTCTCTGGCATTTTAACATCTGGATATTTTATCCCCATTTTTTCTAGATTACGTGGATCAGTCATTTTACCAGTGAGTACCGCAGCTGCTGCAGTTTCTGGGCTGACAAGATAAGCTTGTGCGCTTTTCGTTCCCGAGCGACCTAAGAAATTCCGGTTGCTTGTCCGCAAAGATACTGCATCAGTTTTTGGTGACTGACTGTTTCCAATACAGAATCCACATGCTGATTCTGCAATACGTGCGCCTGCAGCTATTAAATCAGCAAGTCCTCCATCTCTAGCAATGTTTTCAAGTACTTGTTTTGAGCCTGGAGCAATGACAAAGCTGACGTTAGGATGTGCTTTCTTTCCTTTCAGGATTTTTGCAACTGTCATAAGATCCTTATATGATGAGTTTGTGCAGCTTCCAAGACATACTTGATCTACCTCCATTCCTTCCAGCTCTTTCACTGTCTTAATGTTTCCAGGACTATGTGGGTATGCTGCAAGTGGGATAAGCTCGCTGAGATCAAGATCAACGACTTTGTCATATTCAGCATCAGGATCTGCTTTTATCTCAACCCAATCTTTCTCCCGGTCTTGAGCCTTGAGAAATGCTTTTGTTATTTCATCACTTGGGAAAATAGATGTTGTAACACCACACTCTGCACCCATATTAGTAATCGTTGCTCTCTCAGGTACAGATAGAGTTTTTACACCTTCTCCACCATATTCAAACACGCAACCGACATTACCCTTAGTAGTAAACTTCTCCAACATCTTAAGAACAACGTCCTTAGCAGTAACCCACGGTTTGAGTTTTCCATATAAATTAACCTTGATCACTTTTGGACAAGTCAGATAAAACGGACCACCGCCCATTGCCACGGCCACATCAAGACCACCAGCACCAATAGCAATCATACCAACTCCGCCACCAGTTGGTGTGTGAGAATCACTTCCAAGCAATGTCTTATCAGGTCTACCAAAACGCTCTAAATGTACCTGATGACAAATCCCATTGCCAGCACGTGAATAAATAATCCCGTATTTTGCTGCTACACTTTGAAGATACTTATGGTCATCTGCATTCTCAAAACCAATCTGAACAGTATTGTGATCAACATAACTAACTGACAACTCTGTCTTGACACGTGGAACTCCCATAGCTTCAAATTGAAGATATGCCATAGTACCAGTTGCATCCTGAGTCAATGTTTGATCGATTTTAATGGCGATCTCCTTACCAGGTTCATACTTACCTTCCACAATGTGCTTTTCTAAAATCTTTTGAACTATACCTTTTCCCATATGAACAGACCTCCCCGTTTATTACTTTCTTATAGGGTGTTATCAGTAATTATAGAATTAATACTTAAACTATTTGTAAGAATTTGTACAAAATTACTTATACCCCAAATATATTTCAGGCAAATCCCCATCATATATAAAAGATATAAAATAGGGAGGAAAAGAATATGTTAATGATAGTAAGATTATATCCAAAAACAGACCTAAGTAGAGTATGGAATTATGTCGAAAATGAAATTAGAAACGACCCATCAAAACCAATTACGCCATTATATGCTACCCAGTCAGAAGGAATGATGAATGTAGGTGTAATTTTTGATGTAGAACACACAGATGACATCGCGCAATTCATCACAGAAGAAATTGTCAAATGTGATGAAGTTCATCATACGAAAACAGTGTCACTTATGAAACCAGTATTTTTCCCAATTCCAAAAAAGAAACCTGAAAATATCCAAAGATATATAATACGTGTCTATGCCCATCCGCGAGATTACAAGAATGTCTATGATCATTTGGTTGACCATAAATATCCCTTCAATCTTTTCCCAATCTATATTTCGTATTCTCTTGGTGACGAAGATATAATTATGAGTGTTGCTGCTGATTCAAAGGAGACGGTTAATAAATTCCTTAGAGAACATATTAGAGCTCTGGATGGCGTTGATCAATCTTCATTCTATCCAGTTTTTAGAGCTAAACGATTTGCTCCACTTGAAAAATTGATAGAAAAGCAGAAAAAGCATCTTGCTGAGAGGGCAAAGAAAACGCCCAAGGATGACATTGATTACGAATTTGACTGGGTTGAAAACTTTGAGGAATATGCAAAATTAACAGGAGCGTTTCCTGGGGATTACTAAAATAAAGTTTGATTTCAAAGGTGGAAATATGGCTGAAGAAAACATATCCGTATTGCTAGACGAAAAACGTGTTTTTAAACCAAAAGAAGAGTTTGTAAAACAAACAAATGTGAAGCAGTGGATGGACGAACATAATATAAAAAACCTCGATGAATTACATAAAAAAGCAGAAAACTGGAAATGGTTCTGGGAAGAGATTTCAAAAGATTTTGTTGAATGGTATGAACCATATAAAGAGGTAGTAGAATGGGATGCTCCATGGGTTAAATGGTTTGTAGGTGCTAAGTATAATATTGTACATGATGCACTTGACAAACATGCAAATAGTTGGAGGAAGAACAAGGTTGCTTTTATTTTTGAAGGTGAGCCCGGCGATGTGCAAAAGTTGACTTATAATGATCTTTATATCGAGGTTAATAAATTTGCTAACTCATTGAAAAAAATTGGTGTGAAGAAAGGTGATCGCGTAGGTATTTATATGCCAATGATTCTTGAATTGCCTATTGCTATGCTTGCCTGTGCAAAGATCGGAGCGATTCATTCTGTTGTATTTTCAGGTTTTAGTTCACTTGCTTTCAGAGATAGAGTTAATGATTGTGAGGTAAAGGTTGTTATCACGTGTGATGGGTTTTGGCGACGTGGTAAAAAGGTCTATCTTAAAGAACAAGCTGATGTTGCTCTTGAAGAAGCACCAAGTGTTGAGCATGTCATAGTATGCAAGCGTACTGGTGATGGAGTTCCTTGGACTGCCGGTAGAGACGTCTGGTGGCATGACCTTGTTTTTGATGCTCCTAAAGAGTGCGAAACTGAGAAACTTGACGCGAATGATCCATTGTTTTTCTTGTATACATCTGGTACTACAGGCAAACCAAAAGGTATTATCCATGCACATGGAGGTTATGCTGTTGGTACTGCTTATACGCTCAAATGGGTATTTGATATTAAAGATGAGGACATCTGGTGGTGCGCCGCTGATATTGGTTGGATAACCGGTCATTCTTATATCGTGTATGCACCGTTGATTCTTGGTGCAACATCTGTTTTATATGAAGGTGCACCTAACTGGCCACAGCCTGACCGCTGGTGGGAGATCATAGAAAAATACAATGTAACAACGTTGTATACTTCACCTACAAGTGTCCGTTTGTTTATGAAGTATGGAGAAGACTGGCCGAAGAAACATGACCTTAGCACTCTTCGATTGTTAGGTTCTGTCGGTGAACCGATAAATCCTGAGGCATGGATATGGTATTACAAACACATTGGTAATGAGAAATGTCAAATTATGGACACCTGGTGGCAAACTGAAACAGGGCATTTTGTTATATCGCCGTTACCAATTACACCGTTGAAACCTGGTTCTGCCACAAGACCATTACCTGGTCTTTCTGCCGATGTATACAATGAACAAGGAGAATCTGTTCAAAACGCAGGAGGAAATCTTGTTCTGACACATCCATGGCCAGGTATGCTCAGAGGCATCTACAAGAATGCAGATCGTTACAAGGTAACATATTGGAGTAAATTCGAAGGAGAATATCTCGCAGGTGACGTGACACGGAAAGACAATGATGGTTTCTTCTGGATTCAGGGACGTGCGGATGATGTACTTAATGTATCGGGACATAGGATTGGAAACTCAGAGGTAGAATCAGCACTGGTTAGTCACCCTATGGTTGCTGAGGCAGCATGCATTGGTAAACCACATTCGCTTAAGGGCGAGTCAATTACCTCGTATGTAGTACTCAGAGAGGATATTAATCCAACAGAAGAACTAAGAAAAGAATTGAGAGAACATGTTGGACATGAGGTGGGCAAAATAGCCCGTCCAGATGAGATATGGTTTGTCAATGATGTGCCAAAGACACGAAGTGGAAAAATCATGCGACGTGTCATTCGTTCAAAGGCACTTGGTAAAGATGTGGGTGATATTTCCACGCTTGCTAACCCTGAAGCAGTAGAAGAAATCGGAAAAGCAAAATAAAGCCGGTAACTCTCTACTCTCATTTTCTCTTTTTTGATTTTTTTACCTAATAACCATTATATAATGCTTGATCGTTTTATCTGTGGAATTATAGGAGGCATATCTTAATTTTTAACTTCTTAGGAATGGTGATAAAATGGACTACGAAGATATAAAGAAAGGCATAGTTCAACTTATGAAAAAGGCCGAAACGGAACTACCAAACGATGTGATAACTGCACTAAAAAAAGCATATGAAATCGAAGAAGGAGTGGCAAAGACACAGATCGAGGCCATACTTAAAAATATAGATCTGGCAAAAAAGTCCGGACGTCCCATGTGCCAGGATACGGGCATCCAAACGTTTTTTGTAGAAGTGGGCGTAAACTTTCCAGATATTGACAAACTTGGGGGCTTAATCAAAGACGCGGTAAAAAAAGCTACAAAGGATATTCCCCTACGTCCAAACACTGTTGACCCATTTACAGGTGAGAATCATAAAGACAACACGGGAGATAATATTCCATATATAACATGGGATTTTGTCGAAGGTAGCAACGTATGGATAACGGCTCTCCCAAAGGGTGGAGGTAGTGAAAACATGAGTAAACTTGGAATGCTAAAACCCGGCGTTGGCATAGAAGGTGTAAAAGATTTTGTCGTCACGGAAATGATAAAAGCCGGTGGTAATCCATGTCCACCAACTATTGTAGGTGTAGGCATAGGGGGTGGTGCAGATCTGGCAATGAAACTAGGTAAAAAATCTCTCCTCAGACCGGTTGGCGATCGGCACAAGGATAAAACCATCGCTGCAATAGAAGAAGAACTCATTAAACGAATAAACGACAGCGGTATTGGTCCTATGGGTCTTGGGGGAAAAACCACTGTTCTAGATGTTCATATTGAGAAAGCGCATAGACATCCGGCTAGCCTGCCTGTTGGAATTGCTGTGCAATGCTGGGCTAATCGAAGGGCAAAAATGGTTATTCACTTTGATGGAAGTTGGGAGGTGAAATAAAATGGAATATCATTTTAAATTGCCGGTAGACTCTGGAGAGATAGAAAAATTACACGTAGGAGATGTTATATATATCACTGGTAAGATTTTCACAGCTAGGGATGAGGCACATCATATGATGCTTGAAAAAGACAAAAACAATCTACCGTTTGACCCATCAGAAATGGCTCTCTATCACTGTGGCCCTCTCATGAAAAAAACAGATAAGGGATGGCAGGTAGTTTCAGCAGGTCCTACGACAAGCAGCCGCATGGAAATCTTTGAAGATGAATTCATAGAAAAATATGGGATAAACATCATAATCGGCAAAGGCGGCATGGGTGAAAGAACTGAAAAAGCACTGCAGAAACACACCGGGATATACACAGCATATACTGGAGGAGCAGGAGCGTTAGCAGCAGATAAAGTAGAGGAAGTACCATCTGTCTACTGGCTTGATGAGCTAGGTATGCCTGAGGCTGTCTGGATATTTAAAGTAAAAGAATTCGGACCACTAGTCGTAGCAATAGATTCACACGGAAGATCGATTTATAGAGAAATTAAGAGATAGAAGAATAGAGAATAGAAATATTTTATGCTTTCTTTTTCTCGGTATCTTCAATTTCTTTTTTGATCCATGGTTCGACCTTATCACCATGAATGAGATTTTTTAAATCTTCATCAAGGTTAGATGGTTTTACAACCATTATCCAACCTTTGTCATAGGGGTTTTTTGTTTATCAATGTACAGTGGTCTTCAAGTTCTTCATTCGCCTGAGTGATTTCACCGGATATTGGTGACACAAATTTACCTACCCATTTGGCAGATTGGATCTTTCCACATGTCTCACCCTGTTCTACCTCATCTTCTTCAAAAGGAAGATCAATATATGTTGTATCACCTGCACTTTTTTGATAAAAATCATTCATTCCAACTCTTACGTTTCCATCTGATTCAATCTTCGCCCATGCATGATCTTTATGATAGTATAATTCATCGGGAAGGTCATATCCTTCTATTGATACCAAAATATTACACCTCCTTTACATCGAACAATTTTTACTACATTATTAATAGTCGATTTACTAAATTTGTGCATTCAGTTCATAGAGAATAGCTTTTTACCACTCGCTGCATTTACATATGAATCCGTCAAATTAAAAAGAATCAAAGTGATATAAGATGGGTAAAGGGTGATATATTTGGATATTGACTTGTCCATAAATCCAGAAGAAACATCGATCGTTATCAGAGATTTTATCAAAACATATGTTGAAAACTCCGGATGCAAAAGTATAGTACTTGGACTCTCGGGAGGCATTGATTCGGCAGTTATTGCTCTATTATGTAGCGATGCCATAGGAAAGGAAAACACAAAATGCGTTTTTTTACCCGATGGTGCTACGCCAGATTTAGATATTAAACATCAAGAACTATTTGTTAAAAAATTTGATTTGTTGTGTGAAAAAAAAGACATT
>JAUWWG010000115.1 GCA_030616985.1 Thermoplasmatota archaeon | reverse complement strand
CATAAAACCAATTGGTGTTGGTGAACTAAGACTTAGAAAAGTATTCTAGTGATGCTTATTCATTTATTTTGTCAATATCCATTATATCGAACAGTAATAATGTTGTTTACAACTATTGTTTTTTCAAAACTTTATCAATTCTCTTCTCTAAATTCTTTATATCACAAGGTTTTTCAATGTAATCAGCAGATGCCATCTTTCCAAATCCCTTGCTATATGGATCTGTTTTTGCCGTTAGAAATACTACAGGAATCTTCCTCCATTCTGGATTTTCTTTTAATTTTGTAAATACGTCCCATCCATTCATTTCCGGCATCATAATATCCAGAATGATCAGATCTGGCATCTGATCATTTTTTAATAGATCAAAACATTCACGTCCACTTCCAGCACCTATGACGTTATACTCTTCTGAGAAATCTTCTAATCCGTATTTGATAGAAAAGATTGAATCAGGTTTGTCATCCACAATCATGATTTTCTTCATAATTCTTCTCACCTCCCACTATATCTCTTCAATCCATTAGTATTCTCCTATTCAATTTCAAAACAGTCAAGGATTCTTTTTGCTTTTTCCATCGCTCCTTTTGGTCCCATTCCCTCTTCCGTATATTCCAAAAATAGATCATGTAGCTCCTTCTTGTATTCATCTGATTTTCCATTTTTTCTGTAAGTAAAAAAGTAGCATGATATATCCTGTATCCATTCAGGATCGTCTTCGCTGTCACCTGGTAAAACTTTCTTTCTCATTCTCACATGTTATACTTTGTTACAAATGTTATATAAACACTCCGTGTCAAAATGTCATTCAGGCATTTTAACAGAGTAGTTGAATAATATTAGTATTAAAACAAAAGAAAGTAAGTTTACTGCCGTGTATCAGCCTTTATTATTTATTTGAGACTATGCGTTCCTGTTAATGTTTTAGTATCTATCACACCTTTTATTGATCTAATCTTTTCTACAATTATTTCTCCAAGCTTTTCAAAGTCTTCTGCCTCTATTTTAGCTATGAGATCAAATTCTCCAAACAAAGGATGGACTTCAACAATCTCTTGTACTTTAGAAAGTTTGGTATATACCTCATGTTCATGTGCCGGTGCAGCACTTATTAATACAAAACCTATTGCCATGAGCTGCGTATCTCTCGTTAACTCTTTAAATGTTTAGTTTTAAAACAAAAGAAAATAGTTAGAGAAAACATCACACAAAGAGACACCGATTTTCATGATACTAAGGAAAGTATTGCTCTTGCAAGGAATTGGTTGAAAAGCAAATCAATGAGCGTTGAACAGTTCAACAGTCATTGGAAACATAAAGGTGGTAAAAGTGGGCTACAAGGTAGTGAACCACAACCTAACTCCTATCGCAGTATCAGTAATTTTATACAATATATATTTATATACAAATTTCGTTTCAATAATGGATGAGGATGGTCATACAAAAGGAACTTTGCTGTTTAGAGTGCTCAACATTGTTCTGCAGATATGGTTAAGATGGAAACCAATGGATAGGTCGAGTAGGAAAAAAGTACGAAGAGTAAAGAGGGTCTTTACCTTTCATTTTTTACTGACCTTCCTTTCATCCGTTTTGGAGTCAATTAGAAATAGTTACTAACCAGCTTTTCAAATTACATTCAAATGCGTTTCGTTTAAAAAATATCGATATTCTTACTTCCACAATAGGGACACCGGCCTTTTAATGTGTCAGAGTCAGAGGTAGGAGATCCAAAACGAAAGTTGCAATCGTTACAGATCCATATATTTCCAGGAATGTTATTTCACCTTGTCTTTATTTTTCCCGATCCTTTATTATTTCTTGAAATGTTTTGTAATAATCTAAAAATCCTATATATAATCCCGTAATAACAGAAATAGCATCAGTCTTTGGCAATCCAAGTTTTAATTCATCTATTGTCAAATCGTTAACTTTTTTATAAAATCTCTCAACTATATCTATTTTTGAAATTTCTATATAAGCATCTATTTTTTCAAGAAACTCAGGTGTGAACACCTTTTCTCTAAAATTCATTACTTCTTCAAATTTTGATTCAGTTACAGGAATTATATCTTCAATATCTTCATCTGTTGGTTCTTCCATCATTTCACCTTATCCTTAATCTCTCTCCAAATCTACAATTCCATAACCACATTTTCAATATTGAGAAATTGTTATTATCACTTCATTCTTGTATTGAAATATTCGTTTAAAATATTGTTAATGATTTCTCCCCTATAATGTAATTTTTTGTTTTCTTTAATCATAGCATCTAGTTTAGCCACAATTTCATAGTCTAATTTCACTTCTATATTTCTTTTAATTTTTCCCATATATGTATTTCTCCTTTCAATTCTACAATTTAAAGATGTTAATTTATTTAGGTTTAAATGCTTTACAACCTGGGCATCGTGTACCTGAATATACTTTACCGCAATTCCAACATTCATATAGTGGAACGGATTTAGTTTTTGGTAGTCTTACGCCTCCTTTATCTTTGAAATTTTTTTCAACCCATTCAGAATAACCTTCTGGTTCATCCCTATATGCAGATTGCTCCGATTCGCCACTCATTAATCGATTTTTTACAATCTGGTGGTATCTTTCAAACTCATCCAATCATTTCACTTTATCCTTATACTGCAAGTAAAATTCCATCATGTGAACGATCTGGTTACTTCTCTTTCTGTTTTCAGTACTCGCCAGATCATCCAGTTTCTTCTTATCGTCTTTACTTAGACTGATGGTTACATTCGGCATTTTGTTCTTTGTCATAATTTATCACCTACTATTTAATAGTTTTACGTATTAATAAGTATTTCCAATTACTTTTAAGTAGTTGTATTCTATTTCTATTTGTAAAAACAACGGAGAGATATGAAATGGAAACAAAAACAAAAGAAGAGGAAAAAGAGGCAGGAGATATAAGAGAGACACAAACACAAGAGTTTACAGAAGGTGATGTAGACTTCTGGGTTGAAAACTTTGATGATGATATAGGTGCTATTGTCGAAGGTTCCCTATATGAGATTAGGAGAGATACTGGTGCAATCGGGAACTTATGCTATATTAAAAAAGTAAACGGACACCTGGAAATAGGCCCTGTGAAAAAAATCGAGATCATCTACTAGGAGGTTGAAAACATGATTGAAACTATACAAAATATTGTAAGAATAGGAGATGACTACGAAATAAAAATACCACTGAAGACATGGAAAACAATAGATGCAAAACCAGGGGACTTTGTACATTTTTACAATGAAACAGGAGCTGAGGGTGATGGATTAGACGATTATGAATATATCAAAATAATAAAACATCCAACTTCTACCCTTGAAATACCAACAAAAGATTGTCATAAACTACAGGAAATGATAGATAAAAAGAAAATTCCTTTTAAAACTATAGAAGAAGTGATAATACATGCTATTGAAAAACTGATAAGGGAATCGAAAATAAAAAAATAAAACCCTCTATCTCTTTTTTCTTTCGTTTTTAAAATTTTTCACTATTAAAAACTAGAAAAAAGACAAAAAACATATCATTTATTGTTAAAAAAGGGCTGTTTTTTGGCGTCTCTAGCACCTAGCTCAACCCCGTCGACTACGGTTTATTAATAAGTAATATATACAGAAACTGAGAGGTTGTGGGTTGTCTGGTGGGTACTATATAATCTGAGTGTGGCAAATTTAGTATGATAAATACTTACTCAACCTGTTCCTTAAATTAATCACATATTGTAATTGAACCATCTGGACCATTATATGTCAAATGCCAGTGCCGTAAAATGTCCCTACCAATAAGACCATCGAATGCATTACCTTTCAAAGGACAGGCAACAATGGGAATTTCTTTTCCCATTCCCCAGTGAAACTGAATTGCACCATAATAAACAGGTCTTTTTTGTTCATCTTGTACAGATGATACTGTTTGGTATCCAGTATGAATGAGTCTTAGTTCATTTGCAACTTCTGGGGTTATTACAGATGAACTTGCTCCCGTATCAATTAATGCTTTTATACGTTTTCCTGGCACTGCTTCACCTTTCTGGCTAAATTGTTGATGTATGATTTTTGGATGGGTAATTGTGACTTCTAAAAATGCACCCATATTGTTAAGAACAGCAGTGGGAGGAATCTGTATAATTTTTTCTTTACCATCCTTCATTTTCTTTTTTAGTTCTCCGCCATATCTGATTGTATTAATCATATGTCTGCTTCCATTACGAAATTAACTGGTGGTTTTGCTGTAAGATGATAAACCAAGAATGTGCCATCAGCCCCATATAGTCTAATACCTTCTTCAGCTGCACGAGTATACTGGTCAAAAGAATCGATAATTTTTTCATTGCAGACAAGCAAATATTTGTTTGCATGTTCTTTTAATAATGCCTCCTTGTTTTTTTCCACAAACTCAATATCTTTGTCCAATTTTTTTTCTACCATTTTGATACCAAAATATATTAATATATATAATGATTAAAAAGATTTCCCTAATATTCTGTTTAGTTATACTAATTTAATTCGTATGGGGTTGATAATCATTATTTCTTGTTTTTTGAAATAACTCTTCCATTTCATCTTGAGATGTCACTAAAGGTCTTTGTTCCCATCTCCAATGATCGTTTTCTAAATCCCAATAATTAATATGATAGATAACTGCCCTAGTCATAAAGTCAAATCTATTTATATCAAATCTACAAAGATAAAAACAGTACCAATAGAAGTAATAACCTACACAAATATATAGAAGAGATATATAGATCGATTATTAATTTTTATCAAACTTTGACAATAGCAATAGTCCCAATAGTTGTGATAATGTACATAAACATATAGAAAAGATATATTGATATTTGAGAAAAAAAAGATCGCGTAACAACATTTTGAAAAATCGTATTTGTTTAGTGTTGTTACAGACTTATATATATGTAAGTAATAAAACGAAAATCATGAAATTATTATTTGAACAATCTCCAACGATGTCTTAATCGTTTGGACATATGAGAAGACACAACACTAGGTTTTAAAAATGAGTAGATACTAAATAATAAGTTGAATAAATATAGGAAAAAAGCTAGAAAAAGTATCATTTATTGTTAAAAAAGGGCTGTTTTTTGGTATCCCTAGAACCTAGCTCAACACATAAGACCCCGACTTATTAATAAGTAATATATACAGATTTGAGAGAGGGGGAGAGAGGTTTATTGATCTATTAATCTAGCTTTCATTCTATCATTTTTATTTTTTTCAAACTAGTGTTTTGTATGTCCAAAGTTTCCCAAAACTCAACTCTGTTGATGGGGATTGTATATATATGTATAAATGAGATAGGTCGTCGATTAGGCATTTTTATTTTTTAAAATGCAGATGAAAAGAACTATGTAAACAATCGATCAAGGCATGGTAGAGATAAAAATAGAGCGACAAGGACCATTACAATTATGGAAATTAATAGAATTATTGTAAGCCATTTAGCTCCTGTCATTTAATCAGCTCCCTTTTAATATACCGAATGGGAAAATACCTAAGGTTTGCTGAATTGCATTTAGGACATCTACATATCCGGATTGCAATCCAGGTATATCCACAGTGGCAACACGAGATATATTTACATTCGAAACCGATCGTGCATGCATGCCACCAACATTTTCGTCTTTTTGACAATCCATCATATTCTCCTACTTCTCGTTAAAAAACCATTATTAGCAACTACTTTTACCAAGTTACCCAAAGCGTTATCAAAGGTGCTGTAGTACTCAACTTGTTTACCCATACCCATACCATTACAAGGCATACGATTGTGATTATATCGGGCTATAACTGCATTGGGTGTAGTATTAAACAAACAGTAGTTGTACTTGCCATCGTAGACCACTAACCACATGCTTTTATCGTTACCAGAAAAAGCACAAATCTCATGTTTTAGATACTTCCCATTAATCAAATTCATTTTTTGACCTCTCTGCCAAAAGCCGATCTACCTTTTTCTCAAGTGATATTGGTTCCATTAGTTTTTTACAGAACCGTCCCGTGGTTTTATCTCTAGAAGTTAAGACTTCATGGCCACAGATAAAACGACCTTTAGAATCCCTCATTTAATCAACCTCGTTTAATTTCTTGAGATAATTAGTTTTCATCACATCCAGATTTTCTTTTAACATACTCTAAAAATCCATCCACATCTAACCCCAGTTCGCTACCCTGTTTTTCAAGTTGAGCACTAATCCAAAAACGATCTTGCCTTGTGATGTTATCAATATCTCTACCTTGTTTTTTGAATGCGTCAAGTATTGTGTTACAAACATGTCCTTTTGTGTCACAGTTTACCCTAATTTGTGTTACAATTCGCTGTAATTGTGTTACATTAGCTTCTGCTTCTGTTAGTCTCCTTAGAGCTTCGGGTAATTCTTTTCCCTTGCAAATCTTGTAAAATTCGACCAAAACACTGCCTCCAGACATGCCTTTTTCTTGAAAATATTGCTTCACATAAGGAGGAACACGACAAGTCCACGTTTCAGAATTTATGCAATCACCGACCTTGTGTGTTGTGTTTGTGGTGTGTTACAAATCCCACGTATATACTCTTTTTTCTCTGTTGTTGTTGTTTTGTTGGTAATTGTTGTTCTTATCTTATATATATAATATATTAAAAGAGAGTGCAGTTGTGTTACACGTGTGTTACATTGATTATAGTATGATCGGGTCATTATCCACCACCTTAACTCTAAAAAGACCATCTAAAAACCATTCCCTTGTAGTCACTCGTTTCTCGTTGTCAAAGCAATAACCAAAAATATTTCTGTTAAGTGCACAAAGAGGTTTTGAGTACTAGTTAAAAATGAAATGCTTACAATTTTTACACGAGGGGTTGAGTTGTTCGTCAATACCATGTAAAACTATTCTTCTGATCATAGCCCCTCCTTTATCTCCTTGCAAAAAACAATCTGATCCTTATTTATGAAAACAGTATTTCCTCTATCAGTTTGTACTTTCAAAAGAGTGTCTTCGTTATCAAAGTCAGGCCACCCAAAAATGCATTTTTCATTATCCCCATCTGTCAAATTGCGCTTCGGGTACCACTCATTTCTACTCACTTCGTTCGCTCAAATGGGTGGCATGTTCGCCTTCCCTTCGGTCGGCTCAACCCTCAGCACTCAGGCAGTCTAGGAGGCAAAATCAT
>JAUWWG010000021.1 GCA_030616985.1 Thermoplasmatota archaeon | reverse complement strand
TAAAATATAGGTGAAAGAGTAAAAAGTATCTTACAGAGCATTATATACTAAATTGAACATAATTTAGTATGCACGACTAAAATAAATATTTTAGTCATTATCCCTCCTTATTCCCTCCGAGAGAAAAAGGTTATTTTATCATTCGACATAATGTTCAGATACCCATTCTTCAACTTCTTTTTTACATCTTTCTTTAAGCTCTCCAATAATTTTAATATCCAAAACACTACTGGTAATATAGATTAATCTATCAGCGGTTCTATTGTTACAAATGTTGCATTTTATACCTGTGAAAAGATTTAAATCAGAGTATTACATTTAGATTATATATAATTGAAATAGTTTTTGCGGAGAGGTAAAAGAAATGAACATAAGAACAATAAGCGTTTTTGTTTGTTCTCTATTTATAATATCTGTCACTTTTTCAGTAGCATTTGGTAGAGAAGATTCAATTGCTGCTAAGAATATTCATTACGATGTTGTTGACTCGTGTATTAATCCTGATGAGTACGTTTTTTGGCATATAAGTAGTGGATTTAATGAATGTTTCACAGATTCTTATCTCATTAATACTGAATGGGGGCAATGGGGACCTTATAATTCCAGGTGCCCAATGAATAATGAACATGGAAGATTTCCATATCAAGAAAGGTTAGGTTGCTGGTCTGTTGCGATTGGTCAAATCATCAATCATCATCACAATTATTACAATTTACAATCACAAGGAATTAACGATTACTTGTGTACTAAAACCTGGATTGATCCCCAACATATCATAAATAATCTCGATGAACATGACTATGACTGGTCTCAAATGGCCAATATACTTACTGGTAGTTCATCAGATGCAGAGAAAGATAATGTATCACGACTCTTATTTGACTGTGCAACAATAATTCAGAAAGATTTTGGAACAGGTGGATATTGTACAATTTCTAGTACTGATGATTTAACTGTTCTGATAAATGAACTAATTGATCATTTTCCCGCTGTAACAGCCCTAACAGAATGGGACAATGATTTAACCGAGTCAGAAATTATCAATGAAATTGATTATGGGCGTCCTATAATGTTTTATACTATCGGTCATGATTTATCCAATGGCAATTCTTTTGGTCATGCTTGGGTTATTGATGGTTATCGTTATAATGATTCTGGAGGGCGTCTAAAGTTTGAGGTACATTTTAATTATGGATGGGCTGGGGGTAATCCAGATCCATTAGCTGATAGTTGGTATTATTATTATTATTATTATGGTGTTTTCCCAACTTATGATCCTGATATGGTTTTTGATGAAACAGGTTTTAGAAGAGGTTTATTAATCAGGTTAGGTCCAACAACACCTTCCCTTACTGGTCCATCCAGTGGTGTAGCTGGACAATCATATGAATATACAGCGACAACCATTTATGATGTTAACCCCCCTCTCTATTATAGATTTGATTGGGGTGATGGAACCTTTACTGATTGGCTAGGTCGGTATGATTCTGGTGAACCTTGTGTTGCGTCGCATACATGGAAAGAGAAGGGAACATATGATATAAAGGTGAAAGCTAGGGATGTTGATGGATGGGAAAGTGAATGGTCTGATCCATTAGTGGTTAGTATGCCTAAGAACAAACTATTATTACGTTTCCCGTTGTTCTTCAAGTTTTTAGAGCAGCATCCATGTTTGTTCCCGATACTAAGAGAACTACTAGATTTATAATCATCTCTCTTTTTTTCTTATATCTTCGGTTAGATTTTCATTGTGTTGCTGAACTTGATTTATAACCCTATTTGTATCTGTAAGAGCTAGAGTGAAAGAGTAAAAAGTACCTTACAGAGCATTATATACTAAATTGAATGTTAATTTAGTATGCACGACTAAAATAAATATTTTAGTCATTATCCCTCCTTATCTCCTCCAAGGGAAAAGGGTTATTTTTTAAAAAAGAAAATGGTGAGGGAGAATATCACACAAAGAGACACAGCTTTGTACTTAAAGTCAATTTTACATTACTAATACTTTCATGGTCATCTCCTCATTATTTCAAAACATCTGTCCCTTCAATACACTATCTCGTCTTATAAAGCCAGAGTTACGAACAGAAAAACCTCCCTTCCAAACGATATATCAAAAATAAGACGCTGTAATGTTAATTGATGGTTTTACCCTAAAATTAAAGAAAACGTGCTAGTAGTTATTTATGTCTTTTTATCTGGAGTTTTGCATCTGATTGGATAAAACAATTTCTCATAAATTAATAAATATGTTATGTCCTAAACTATAATTGTGGATCAATATTGTTGAATAGAAAACAATCAAAGTTTTTTTCTTTTTTTTCTATTTTGAATGCAACTATTACATTAGATATGGATAAGGGTTTTTAAAATGAGATAGCATAAATGACAGAACAGGTCTAAGTCAGCATGCAGCAACTTATCTCCTAATGTATCTGTTTTTATATCCGGCCATTCCAAGTTTAGAGGATGCCTCAATATTTCCAAATTTACATCAACACCAAAAAAAGAAAAAAGATAGAGGGTTTTTTAGTTATAGTAGTGTTGAAATGAAATCAGTTTGAAAAGTGCTCAACCTGTTCCTTGTTTAATCTATAGTATGTCTTATCTGACTGAGTTGCGTTTATCTTTTTATAGAATTTAATTGCAGATTGATTCCAATTGTAGACGCACCATTCCATACGTCCACATCCACGTTTTTTGGCTTGCTGGACGCAAAATCGAAACATTTGATGACCGATGCCTTTTCGTCTCCATTCTTCTAAGACGAAAATATCTTCGATGTATAGTATTGTTAATGCAAGATAACTTGAATACGTCATAAAGAAGATAACATAGGTGGCAGTCTTTCCATTGGTTGTACCTAAGTAAGCATCAATCTTAGGATGCTTGCCTAATGTGTCTTGCTTTAATCTTGATTTCGCCTGGTTATCTGGAGGAATTTGTCTTTCGTATTTAGCAAGTTTTTCGATCAACTGTACAAAATCGTCAAAATTACCTTTATTTACTTTCTCAATCTTTATCTTATGATTCATTTTTGTTAAAAATCAGTTGCTATTTTAAAAAATTTCCGCTCCAATAAATAGTTAGCGTTTAGTAATGTTGAAATGAAATCGGTTTAAAAAAAATAATATGATAGTATTATTACAACGATAAGACTTGGAATCATGTTTAAAAGTTTTAACTTTTTTATTTCTAATATTTCAATTCCTAGACCAATTAATATCAATCCACCAACTGCAGATAGTTCATTTATCATAGTTGTTGTTAATATGTCTTGAATTGAGCTTGCAATAAGTGTTATGCCCCCCTGATAAATTATTAAAGGTATTGCTGAGAACATCACACCAATTCCAAGTGAAGATGCTAATGCCATAGATGAAAAACCATCTAAAACTGATTTGGATAATAAAAGATTTGGAGTGTTCCCCAATCCTTCCTCAATTGATCCTAAAATTGCCATAGATCCCATACAATACAATAAAAATGCTGTGATGAAACCTTCAGTGAATCTTTCATTTTTTGATTTTACCTTTGTTTTTAACCATTCTGAAAAATTATTTACATGTTTATCAATATCTAGGATACTACCAATAAGTGATCCAATAACTATACTTAATATCAGTAAGAAAAAATTATTTGTTTTCAATGCCATTGATATTCCAAGAAATATTGTAAATAACCCAATTCCATGAAATATTGTTGAGGTTATTCTATCAGGTAGCTTTGATTTTAAAATCATTCCTACTATAGTTCCGATAACTATTGCTATTACATTGATTATTGTACCAATCATGTGATAATAATTGGTATTAACAATATGGATTAAAATATTTTTTGTATTTGTTAAGTTAAACCATTATTTCTTCTTATCCTCTCATGGGAAATAGGTTCTATGTTCACCACTCACTATTATGAGAAATATTTATTTAATTAAGAACAATTTATTTAAAAAGCAAATGTATTATGGTTAATTTGGTGGCAGCAAGATTAAAAAAATTCACATTCAAACATACATAATAATTTTAATAACCATATTTTTTATAAATTCGGTTTTTGAAGGCATCCAGGCAGATGATTCCAACCGAGGAATATTAAATTCATCGAATAATAATGGAGAATGGATCCAGGAAATTGGCAACAATGGTGGCACCATTCCAGGGGGTTTTGGAACTTCAAGTAATATGGCAACTCGTGGGATAGAAATATACAAGGGAGAACTTTATATTGGAACTCAAAATTTTGATATAGATAAACTTCGTATTGTGTATCCTAAGATATGGGGGACAATGGGCTTGATAGCTTATAAAATATTTGAAAACTATGGTCAGAATAATATTTTACTTAAAACAATAAATTTAGGTGTTCCTTTTCATGGATTATTTGGAAAAGGATGTGAGGTATGGAAATATAATCATACAAATGATCAATGGATTCCAATTATAAGTGATACAGAAGGTGCAAATCTTCCATCTGGATTTGGACATCATGGTAACTTTGGTGCAGCAATCATAAAGTCTTTTCAAGATAATCTATATGTTGGTACTGCAGCTAGTTCAACGAGTGGTTGTGAAGTATGGAGATGGAATGGATTAAATTGGGAGATGGTGATAGGGAGAGGTTTTGGAGATCGATTTAATAGTGGAGCATGGAGTGTTGCTGAGTATAATAATGAGTTATATCTTGGTACAATGAATTGGAATACAGGATGTCAGATATGGAAAACTGGCGATGGTGAAAATTGGGAGAAAGTAGTTCTGCCCGGTGGAGATGGTTTTGGAACTAATTGGAATGTTTATGCCTGGTCAATGGGAATATACAATGATTCTCTTTATGTTGGTACATGTAATATTAATCGTAGTCAAGGTTGTCAGTTATGGAGATTTGATGGTAGTCAATGGTTTAAGATAAATCTTCCAGATGGTGATGGTTTTGGTGAACCAGATAATTATGGTATAAGAAATATTATCGAATATAATAACGAGATGTATGTTTCAACTGCTACAAGCTATGTTCATTCAGATACAGCTTGTGAAATTTGGCGGTATGATGGCAATAAATGGTACCCACTTGTTGGCGATGAAACTGATTTGAGTGATGGTTTTGGTAATCTGTATAATAAATATGCTTGGTCAATGATCAAAACCTCAGATGATAAATTGATGGTAGGCACATTTAATATACAGCCTTTAACAAATGGATTTCCTTTTGATACGAATGGTTGTGAAATTTGGGTTTATGATGGATGTAACTGGACAGAATTAGCTGGAAAGAATGGTAGTGATCAAGTAGATGGTGGATTTGGAAATAGGTTTAACTTTGGAGCTAGATCAATGATTGAATATCCTGAAAACAGTGGCATTATTTGGGTTGGTACTTGGAATATGGATGTTAATAATTTCAAAATATTTACTGGTTGTGAAATTTGGAGGAGGATGTAATACATTTCATTTTCCATAAGTATGAGGAGAAAATGATTATTCCGGGATTCGAATTGCTTATTTACCGGTATTTTATTTTTGATTTCTCCTGTTGGAATGAAAAAAGATGGATAATGAGAAAGCAAATTTGCCCTTAAAGATTCAGAAAACTAATTTTCTAGCTTGGTGAGAATGCCAGCATAATCTTTATTTTTCCTGTTCTATCATCCTTGTGCCCTTGGCCCACATCTCTTCAAACTCATCGTTCAGTTTTTTAACGATTTCTTTTTCTATGGTCCAAAAACCTACTTCATCCTTTTTTACAGGGCCTGCTAGAATAAGTGCTCTATCATCGCCAATGATGAAATTCCCTTTTATCCCCTCATGTTCCTTGACATCTAATCCTTTCAGCATTTCTTTATCTCTATACACATTTACCAATACTTTAGAATTTCTTGGAATTTCAATATCTCCCATATGTTCTGCCATGATACGCGGATTTGCGATTTCAGATATGCTCCACTTCTTCGCATGTCTAGAAGCAGGTGCGGTTCCAGTTGTTCTCTTTGTTCCAAGCTCAATTGCAACGCCCACTACAATCACACCTATGGCAAATCCTATAATCAATGAAACTATGTCCATAATCCATCCATCCTTTGATTATAGATATCTCATATCACTGATATAATGGTTTTGTATAAATAAAAGGGTAATCTTTATTTTAGGTGCTGTTATATGGACAAAGAAAAATTGGTCAGGTTTTTCCGTTATGAACAAAGAAACAGCAAGCAAAATAAAGGAGCTAAAAGAGAAGCACAATGCCATTATTTTGGTACATAACTATCAAATTCCTGAGGTTCAAGATATTGCCGATTTTTTAGGAGATTCTCTAGATCTTGCAAAAAAGGCTACAAAAACACAAGCTGAGAATATCGTGTTTTGTGGTGTTGGATTTATGGCAGAATCTGCAAAGATTCTGAATCCAGATAAAAATGTCATAATTCCAGATATAACTGCAAAGTGTCCTATGGCTAGCATGGTGGATGAAGAAGGTCTTAAAAAACTAATAAAAGTTAATCCAGGTGCAGAAGTAGTTTCTTACATAAATACAACTGCAGAAATCAAGGCAATGTCTGATATTTGTTGTACATCGGCAAACGGTGAAAAAGTTGTAAAGGCTGCAGATTCCAACAAAATAATTTTTGTACCTGATAGAAATCTAGGATCCTATATACAACGACTTGTCCCTGAAAAAGAAATGATCCTCTGGCCAGGTATGTGCTCAACGCATCATAACATTCATAAGGATGATATTCTGAAACTCAAAAATAAGCACCCATCTGCAGAAATACTTGTACATCCTGAATGCAGGCTCGAGATTATAGATCTTGCAGATTATACATTGTCGACAAACGGCATGGTAAATTATACTAAAAAGTCAAATTCAAAAGAATTTATTATTGGAACTGAGAAGGATATGTGTTATAGATTGAAAAAAGAAAATCCTGATAAAATATTTTATCCGCTTAAGAGGGCAGTTTGTCCAAATATGAAAAAGATAACTTTGGAAAAAGTCTTAAATAGTCTCAAAACCTTGGAACCTAAGATAAAACTTTCTGATTATATAATGGAAAAAGCAAAGATGCCCCTCAAGAGAATGATGGATATGGGGCGAGGCGATTAAAATGGAAAGAATTTACATGGATTACGGTGCTTCTACACCAGTTGACAAAGAAGTTATTGAAGAGATGATGCCTTACTTTGACAAGTTTTATGGAAATCCTTCCTCAATACATTCTTTTGGGAGAGAAGCGTTTGATGCCGTAGAAGAATCAAGAAAAAAAATAGCAGATATAATTTGTGCTAACGAAGATGAAATGGTATTTACTTCCGGGGGGACTGAATCAGACAATCTTGCAATTAAAGGAATTGCCTTTCGCAATAAGAAAAAAAGAGGCAGTAAGGGAACTCATATAATAACCTCTGCAATTGAACACCCTGGAGTTCTTACAACCTGTAAATATATGGAAAAAATTGGGTTCAATGTAAAATATTTACCTGTTGATAAGCATGGGTTGATAGATATAAAAGAACTTGAAGATGCCATTTCAAAAGATACTTTTCTTATTACAATTATGTTTGCAAATAACGAGATTGGAACCATAGAACCAATGGAGAAGATTGGAAAGATAGCAAAAGAACATGATGTTATCTTTCACACTGATGCTGTTCAAGCCGTTGGTAAAGTTCCAATTGATGTAAATAAATTAAATATCGATTTATTGGCGCTTTCTTCACATAAAATTTACGGTCCTAAGGGTGCTGGGGCTCTTTATGTCAGAAATGGTGTGAAATTACAAACAATAGTGCATGGTGGTGGACTCGAAAAGGGGCTTAGAAGTAGTACGTATAACACGCCTGGTGTTGTTGGTCTTGGTAAAGCCTGTGAACTTGGGAAAATTAGAATAAAAAAGGATATGGTGTATCTTAAAAATTTGAGAGACATGCTGATTAAAGACATATTAAAAATAGAGGAAAGTTATCTTAATGGTCACCCTGAGAAGCGTTTAGTCAATAATGCTCATTTTAGATTTACTGCAATTGAAGGAGAATCTCTTAATCTTATGCTTGATGGCAAAGGAATTGCTGCTGCTACTGGTTCTGCGTGTTCTTCGAAAAAATTACAGGCATCACATGTATTGTTGGCCATTGGTCTTAAACCTGAAGAGGCACATGGATCATTACGGTTAACACTTGGTAGAATGAACACTAAAGAAGATGTTGAATATGTTGTGGAAGTGCTACCTGAAATAGTACAAAATCTTAGGAACATGTCCCCATTATGGAATAGATAAAGGTATTGATTATGGATGAACAGTATACTGAAATGGTAAAGGATCATTTCTTTAATCCAAGAAATGTTGGTGAAATAAAAGATGCTGATGGTGTTGGCACGGTAGGAAATCCTATATGTGGCGATGTCATGACTATTTATATCAAAGTAAAAGATGAAATAATTATTGATATAAAATTTAAGACGTTTGGATGTGCCGCGGCTATAGCCACTAGCAGTATATTGACTGGAATGGCTAAAGGAAAAATGTTAGATGAGGCACTTAAAATAACGCGAGATGATGTTGCCAATGAACTTGGAGGGCTACCGGCTATAAAACTTCATTGTTCTAATCTTGCTGCAGATGCACTTCGTGAAGCAATAAAAGATTATAGAAAGAAAAATAAAAGGTGAGTTTATGAGTTCATATATCTACATTGACGGGTGGAAATCAAACATAAGGTTTTCCTCTGCCCATATACTACCTGAATATGAGAAATGTGGAAGACTGCATGGACATACTTATGCGGTTCATGCAAAGGTGGTTGGTAAACCAGATGAAAAAGGTATAATTCTAGATTTCTCCATATTAAAAGATGCACTTAGAGAGACGGTGGGTATATTGGATCACAGGATTTTAATCCCTGAAAAAAGTGGTGTTGTATCCATTGAACGGGAAAATGATAGTATTAAATTGAATTCTCTTGGAAAACTCTATGTTTTCCCCATGAATGATTGTGTTCTGTTACCAATTAGCTCTACATCAGCCGAAAAACTTGCACAATATATATTGGAGGCAATTGTAGAAAAGATTCCTTTGTCAAAACAGATAGAAAGTATAGAGATAGGTGTAGATGAGGGATTTGGTCAAGGTGCAAGAATGTCAAAAACATTTGAGGGGTAACTTTTTATATGGTGCAAAGCGCGGTCTGTCTTGTATCTGGAGGCATTGATTCTTGTGTTACAGCATTTATAGCAAAAAACGAAGGTTATAACATATATGCTCTGTCTTTTAACTATGGGCAGAGGCACAAAAAAGAAATAGAATGTGCAAAAGATGTTTCGTCTGCAGTAAAAGCAAAAGATCATATTATTTTTGATCTTGATCTTCATAGGTTCGGCAAGTCGTCATTGGTAGATGCTTCTCCAGATATACCCGAGAGTTATAATTTAGAAAATATTGGAAAATCTATACCTTCTACTTATGTACCAGCAAGAAACACGGTTTTTTTATCCATTGCTTTGGCATATGCGGAGGCTATTGATGCCGATGCAATATTTATTGGTGCTACTGCCCAAGATTATTCTGGCTACCCCGATTGTCGACCTGAATACATAAAGGCATATCAAAAAATGGCAGATCTTGCAACCAAGAGAGGGGTCGAGGGAAGATCCATTGGAATAGAAGCACCGCTGCTTTATTTCACAAAGGCTGAGATAATAAAAAGAGGTTTGGAACTTCATGCTCCTCTTGAAAAAACGTGGTCCTGTTACCAAGGTGACAGAAAAGCTTGTGGCAAATGTGATTCTTGTTTACTTAGATTGAAAGGTTTTAAAGAATCAGGATATCATGATCCGATAGATTACAAGTCTTTGCCGGATTGGTACAAATAGAGATATAGTTAGCATTCACCGGTTCTTTTTTCTGTAGTAATCATAGACATCCAAAGATATTGGTATGGTTATGAGAATAACTATTAGTATCACTAGGCATGTAATACAGTCTGAAGGCACATTATTTACTGTAGGTTTCTCTTTTCCGCCCCAGAAACTCCCTGATACTAAGTCATTGAAAAGGAGATTTATTGTTCCAATCCAGGGCAGCTCTGATCGTGCTTTTCCTGTTATCCATTCCGCTTTTATCGGTTCACTGCAGATACCGCCTGCCTGATCACATCTATTGTTTGTGATCGGGTTATCTCCTTGTGTTATGAATCCAGAATGGCTTGGTTCGTAGTTATTTAGGCCAAGTTCACCAATGGTTACAGATGTCTCGTTATATAATCCATATTCTTCTACGGTGTAAGTCTCATATGTTTCGTTATATTCTATCCAACATCTTGCTCTATGAATTATCTGGTCACTATCTGATCTCCCGTATTTCTTATATATAATTACATCTCCATAATCCCCATATGTTTGCAAGCCACCTTCACCTTCTGCTTTCGCACCGCCAAAATCACTGCCCCGAGTGACTACATCATTTCTACCATTTACTTTTACCAGGAGCACCATATCGCCAGCATCTATTGTACCAAGTCTCCCAAACGGTTCATTCTCATGCATCATGCTGCCAGATTCTATGGCAACCATAGGTGCGCCAAACCATTGACCTGTATATGCCCATAGTGCCATCAGTATCATAAAAACTACAAGTAAAGCAACAACGACGTCTCTAATTAACGATATTTTTTCGTTATCACTACGCCAAAACCGTAAAAATAAATTTTTGGAATCTTTGAGACATTTGATATTCATTTGTCATCCCTTCCTCTTTTTCCGATGTTTGCCCTACCTGAAACAATGTTCTTTGTTGCGGATCCACATATGGGGCATGTCTTTAAGTTTTCTTTGAAATTTTTACCGCACCCCAGACATCGACGGCTCCATATAAACCTTTTTGTTATTCCCCGTTGACTGATACTTTCAAATTTTATGTTTAGAATGTGTGCTACATTCTGGATGGAGTAATCATCTGTTAAAATGACGGCCTCTTTGTCATCATCTGCGCTTATGTCTAATGCAAGAGCCAATACACTCATATCGGCCTCTGATAACCTGTCTAGATCTCCTGTTTCATTAGAAATAGTCTTTATCTTATCAATTGAGCCTTTAGATGGAGAATTAATAGCCAATCCCTTTTCCATAAGGAATTGTAATGCCTGATAATCTCTCCCTCCTGGTTTTAGCTCATCGGAAACACTGGATGTAGTAATCATTATAGCATTGTCTAAATTGATTGGCTTACCTGAAAGAATTGCTGAGGTATCTATTATAAATACCCTTGATTTCTTCTTAGGGTTCATTCAAGGTGGGGGTAAACATTCTTTTGATATTTTATTTTAACCCACCGGGATTCTGAGAATAAAATAAGATCAGATTCTTTGGCTTGATGGTGGGTAATCATTTATATTTACGAGCTTTTGTTCTCCACTTTTCATATCTCTTACGGTCATAGAGTCCTGTTCCAATTCTTTTGGACCGATTATTATGACTTTTTCTGCATCTATTGAGCTGGCATATTTTATACTCTTGCCTATTCCCCTTTTTAAGAGATCTATGTCCGTTGAAATGTTTTGATTTCTTAGTTTTTGGACTATCTCCAATGCTTTACTTGTCATATCTTCATTTACTGGTATGACATAGACATCTATTTTTGGTGTGGGAAATTGATATTCCTCTGCCTCTAGGGCAACAATAGTGCGATCAAAACCTATCGCAAAGCCTGCAGTGGGCGATTCTCTCCCGCCGAACATAGAGATAAGTTCGTAAGCGCCTCCACCACACAGCTGCTTTTCTGCTCCAAGTGATGGTGCTTCTATTTCAAAAACAATTCCCTTATAATAGTCAAGACCTCTAACTATACTTATCTTCAGTTGATAGTTCTTCACATTAAATGAGGTTTCCAATAACCCAATGATTTTTTCCAGGTTTGATAACTCTTCCTTGGCTTTTCTTTCCCCTTTTACATAATTTGAAATTTTCTTTATGTCCGAGGTCTGAAGCACATCTAGAAAATCATCTGCATCTTCTTTTTTAATCCCAAAATTATGCAGTGCAGACAAAACATCTTCAAATTGAGATTTGTCTATTAAAGGTATCAGATATTTTTGTTTGTCTTTTGGCAACTTAAGCACATCAAACATTGAGGACAAGACACTAAGATTTCCAATATTTAGTTTCATATTTTTTAGGCCGACTTTTTCCAAAATTGTATATGCCATGGCAATAAGTTCAGCATAAGCTATTGGTGTGTCAGTCCCAATGAGTTCACAACCTGCCTGTTTAAATTCCCTATATCTGCCTTTTTGGGGCCTATCATATCTAAAACAATTGCCAAAATAGAATAACTTCAAAGGCTTTGGTTCCATTTGCAATTTATCGACATAAAAACGCATTACAGGGGCAGTTAATTCTGGCCTCAGGGCAAGATTTCTGCCACCCTTATCACTAAAAGAATAAATCTCATCTATAACTGCATCGCCCGATTTTGCTGTAAAGAGTTCCAAAGTTTCGAACATCGGGGTCTGAATTTCCCTGTATCCGAATGTCTTAAAAGTGGATTGCATACATTCTTCAACATATCTTCGTTTTTCCATTTCTTTCGGAGAAAAATCTCTTGTTCCCCTAGGTATTTTGAACACGTTTTGATTGTATAAAAACTGCGTTTAATATTGTTTCTATCTGCCTTTCTGTTCAATGTTGCATTGATGCCTCACCATACTATAACTATATCTTACCAATGACATAAAAATGGCCTTGACTTTCCAAAAGTATAATATATATCTGATAAATTACCCTGTCTTCTTATTCCAGCCCAATCATAAATATTTGAGATAGGAATCGATAGTATGACAAAAGATGAAGAGATCATTATAAGAGTTGAGAAAGGGAAAATGAAAAAATTAAAAGAATTGGGCATTTCTGCTCAAGAAGTGTTTTCCAAAGGCTTATATGAACTTTTAAGAGAAAAATATGGTGGGTATCTCACATCTGATGATGACTTTGATGAATTTATGGAGGATGATGATTTTACAGATTTTATGGGACCAAAGAATAAGTTTGAAGAGATTATTGTACCAGATAGTGACATGGACAATAACTAGTAATTTCCCATCTCGTAAATTTCTCAAAAATAGCTGTTCTATTCCAGTGTGGCGTGACGTTTTCGCATGGTTTCCTCGGTCTCATGTTTACCTTCCATAAGATCTGCTACTAGTCCGTCTAATAAAATCCACACGCTTGCCTCAAAGAGAGTCCCAAGTGGAGCAAGTTTTTTTCTTTCAACATCGTCACAGGTTGCAGAAATGAATAATGTTATATCTGCATATTTTGCAATTCCAGATGTTCTCTTTCCTGTAACAGACACTACCTTTGCACCAATATTATGAGCAATCTCTGCAGTCATCACAGCAGGAATTGTCTCCCCTGATCCTGAAACTATTATCACCATGTCTCCTTTTTGAACAGGAGCGGTAATGGTTTCACCAATAACAAACGTTTGAAATCCAAGATGAACAAGTCTTATTGCAAAGGCTTTTGCAACAAGTCCCGATCTGCCTGCCCCATAGACGAAGATACGATCAGAGTCGAAGAAAAATTTTTTCACCTCGTCAATATCCTTCTGGGATACCTGACTTAAAATATCTTTCAACTTTCGTTGGACGTAATTAATCGATTTGCTGAAGACTATTTTTTCATTCATAGAATCTCCAAGAGATCCCTGTAATCAGCCTCTTCTTTGCCCGTTCTTTTCATGATGGCCTTTTCAACCTGTAATCGCATATAGACTGCGTCATGTTCCAAGAGAGGCGATTCCGAAATAAGTGTTACGTTGTAGTTATTATCAAGAATAACTTCAATCAATGGAGCAAGGGGCATATCTCCCTTTTTAATCGGAAGATGATATTGTTCGTTCCCATTTTCATACAACACACCAGTGACATGCATAATATAATATTCTAATTTAAGTGTTTTAAGTTTTTCAAAAATCTCTTTGAAATCCTCTTGTTTTTTAAGACAGCCATTACATCTTGCATGTACGTGACCTAGGTCTACGATTGGTACTACGCCCTTCACACTGCTACAAACTTCTATGATTTCATCAAGATCCCCAAAAACCTTCTGTTTGCCCATTGTTTCAAGGCCAATTTTTGTCTTGATTTTTTCTTTTCTGAAGATGCTGGATAATTTTTTTGTGTTTTTAACGATCTTCTTTAATGTTTTTCTTTCACTTTTATCCCCATAATATCCTGGATGGACTATCACTGTTTTTGCTCCCATCTTATCTGCAAGTCTGGCTGAGAACAATATTTTTTCAAAACTAAATTCTACTTCTTCATCATCTGCCAAATTAATGTAATAAGGGGCATGAACATGTAGCTCCACATCGTTTTCTTGTGAATATTCCTTCATGAACTGTGCTTCTTCATCCTCCATAACATACAGTCCGCGTACAAACTGAACCTCCATGGAGTTTAAATCAAGAATTTCTTTTGTATAAACCAAACCATCTTTATTTGTCCTACCCTTACAAGAAAGGGGTATACCTGCTTGTCCTATCCTTATCATAATTATTACCTCCCACCAAATTAAGCCACTTTATTTTTTTCCCATATAGCAATTTTTCTGTTTTTGGATTGTTTAAAAAATTCTTATGCCAACTCCTCTAAACGACTCATAATGTTCCAAATAAGTGTTCTACCATGTAAAGGTATATTTGGATCATTTGCCAGTTCATCAAGGCGTGAAGTAGCAGTAGCAACCCGTACATCCAAAGGATCAGATTCATTAAGTAGAGAAACTTTAACCTCTTCTGCTCCCCTCCTAATATTTCTTGGAATGGAATTATCTTCATGAAGCATATCTAGTCCATCACATACTTGTGCAATTCTGTCATCTGGCATAGGCAATCACTCTTCTCTTGTCTCAGCAGTGTAATACAATATGGGATAAAAATATTTGGGAGGATTCATTCTTCGGAATATTGGGCATTTAGAAGTTCAAGTATCTCAGATGAAATATTTTTTCCTACTCCCTTTACTTTCATAAGTTCTTCCTCTGACGCATTTGCAATGTCCCGTATACTGCCAAAATAATCCAAAAGCCTCTTTGCAAGAACAGCAGAAACATTGGGAAGTCCTTCTATCACAAACTGTTGTCGTTCTTTCAATGACATCGAAGTTTTTTCTTCACGTATGGCAATTGTTTTTTTATCATCCTTTTGTTCTCTTTTTGCCATAACCTGCAAGAGATCAGCAGTTTCTGCTGAATCTTTTGTAGTAATTACGGGAACCCCAAAATCCACGTTTATTGATGCTAAACTTCCAAATATTGCTTTATGACTTATGTTTCGCTTTGTAAACAAGTTCTCTCCTTCTAGAATAAGAACTGGTCGAGGATATGCATCCCTTAATTGCGCTATCTGCCTAAAGAGTTTACCGCCTATGAGTGATTCCAGAAAATCATCAACACTTTTACGTTCAACACCTATTCTGGATGATAGTACATAGTCTCCAACATCTAGCTGTTGAGGCTCAACGTAAGTTCCATTGGCTGTAAGGTTTCTCACTACCTTTGAGCGGTATTCTCTATGATCTACCACTACTTTTATCCCTCTGTCTTTTTTTTCATAATCCCCCAACGTTTTTTGATCCTGAGTTTTTTCTGATTTTTCGTCATAAAGCGACTTAGAATCTTCCATTCTTTTACTGAGCTTAGATCGCAAAAGTTCAAGTTCGGATCTCATGCGTTTTTCTCTTCTCTTTGCAGCCCAATAATATCCCTCATCCGGAGTGCCTTTTGTGATTAGTATTATGACATTACCTGCCATTTTACGTCCTGTTCGTCCTCTTCTCTGGATGTTTCTTATCTCAGATGGTATGGGCTCATAGAATACTACTAGCTCAGTTGATGGTATGTCAAGCCCTTCTTCAGCAACAGAAGTTGCTATCAAAACGTTGTAATTTCCCTCTTTGAATTTTTTTATTACATCAGCCTGCTGTTTTTGTGTAAGACCTCTATCTTCACCCCTGCTGGCTTGCCCAATGAATCTGACCGGTCGAGCTTTTTCAATATTTTCCAATATTTTAGCAACATATGATGATGTGTCACGATAATGTGTAAAAACAATAATTTTTGAATTTGGTTTTATCTCTAATTGATGCCTTACGATGTTTACAATTTCCTGCAGTTTAGGATGTTCAATATTAAGGGATTTAACATACGCAACGGCTTCCAGTACGTTACTATCGGACATGATCGCTCTTGAAGCTTTGCTGCTACCTTTTGAAATAGCTTCTTTTCCCATCCTCTGAAAATAATTTTTAATTGCATGTACTCCCTGAGTCTGAAGGAGTTCTATAGCATAATGTATCTTTAGTGCCACACTTTGAATAGATGCAGCTTTAAACAGCATTTTGGGAGGGTTTATTCTAGACCTGATTTCCCCTTGTATTCTTTTTTGCGCATCCAACAGTTTTGTACGATTTATAAGGGAGATGGAAGAGGATTCTACCACACCTACATTTTTTAATATTTTAAGACGTTCAGAAAGAGCCTTGCGAAGGAGTTGTATTGTATATGAAAAATCCTCTGGTAAAGGCACTTCTTTCCAGCTCATTTTCAGATCATGTACATATGGTTTAACATCTGGATCATATTTCGTTCGTATCTCTATGTTGCTGATGTCAAGATTCCTGCAAACGTCAAGTATCTTTGAGACCTCGTTTCCAGGAGATGCTGTTATGCCAAGTACATGTCTGTTGTCCCTGTGTTTTTGATACATCTCCGAAACAAAAACATATGCATATTCGCCCACTGCATGATGTGCTTCGTCAAATACTATAAATGAAACAGCTTCTAGATTCAATCTTCTAGATAAAAGATCATTTTCTATAACTTGGGGCGTAGAAACAACGATTCTGCTTTTATCCCACATCTTTTGCCGTTTTGCAGGCTGGATTTCCCCTGTAAAAATGACAATGGATTCTTCATCAATTGTTAAGAATTGTTTCAGGGACTGTGCATGCTGTGTTACCAGTGGTTTTGTCGGAGCCAGAAATAATATTTTATTGTTTTCTTTTTCCAGTTCTTTTGCTATCAGTATTAATGCTATGACCGTTTTTCCAAGACCCGTGGATAAAACGACCAATGTGTTAGTTTGAGATGAAGAGTTGGCTATGTTAACTTGATACTCTCTTGATTCAACGCTGTCTGGTTTTATGAATTTATGTTTGATATACACAGAAAAAGGAATATGATTGAGGTTTTTGTATATTTGGGATAACTGTATAATTTTGATATAATTCAAAACTGTTATAATATGGTATGTGAATTTGCATATGGTGAATTGAGATGGATGTATTTGGTTTTACCCTGCCATTATGGGCTATTTTTCTTGGAGGAATAATTATAGTAGTTGTGGCATGGAAACTTATTAAATTCGCACTTAAAGTCCTTTTAGTGCTAGTTGTTTTCTTTGCTGTCTTGGTTGGTCTAGATGTTCTCGGTGTTTTTAATTTTATTCAAGATATACTATCTAATATTGCCTAGTTATCTCTCCTATTAAATGAGATGAAAAAAATCTCTCGGTCGACTAATTCTAATTTACCAAAGCGTTGTCCGTTTAAACTCCAGTCTTTATTATCAAGCATTGTATTGCCTCTCCCCAAAAAGCCGAAAACAAGATCCCTTATTTAATACTTTCTTTTTATGCCAGTATTTCGAAAATTATAGCATTAAAACTGCTTTTGTATGGGTGTTATATCATATTTGATATTAAACGATTGACTCTAGAATATATGGTACAATTCTTTTGGAAAACTTACCATAGATGATAGATATCATATATGTTATAAAACAGGACAAATAGTATATTTCATCAACAAAAATAATTATATCACATTTGTTATAATGCTGGTTATATCTATGTCTGACTATTAACGTAATCCATGTCGTGATTATAAAATTTAAGCTGAGTTACCCAACTTCAACTAATGGTTTCCAAAGTTATTTTTCCATATTGTCTTTTTAGCACAAAAGGTTTAAATCACATTAGTGGAAGATTAAACATGATAAAAAATATCACGGTTGATGTATGGAGGAAGAAAAAATGAGAAAAATATTTGTATTTATGCTAATAGCAATGATGATCAATTTATCATCAGTCGTATGTATAAGTGGTGCATCTGTAAGTAAAATAGAGTTACCCTCTGCCTTTCAAAGGGATTTATTGCCCGCGGGGATTACCCCTGATTCGTGGTTGTACGGCCTTAAGAAATTCTCTGAAAATATTGACTTGTTCTTTACATTTGATGATTTAGTAAAAGCCGAAAAGCTTGCGTATTACGCAGAACTACGTTTAGCAGAAGCCAAAGAACTGGCTGAAAATGGCAAAACAGAATTCGTAAATGATTTAGTTAACGAATATAAACTGAATTTAGAAAATTCCAATGAACTTGTGAAAACTGCACAGCAAGTTGGAAAGAATGTAACAAAAGTGACGGGACTTATTGCTGTATCCACATCGATACATGTAGATATTTTAGAAGAGGTTTTGCAACAGGTTCCAGAAAAAACTAAGTTATCAATACAGAATGCCATAAATTATTCTAAGGAAGGGAATAAAGGGGCATTAGATGTCTTGGAGGAAGTGCAACCAGAAGTGGCAGCAGAAATCCATTTGAGAATTGCAGAAAAAAGACTTTTAAAAGCACAAGAAAAAGCCCAAGAAAATAAATCGGAGTTAGTTGTGAATTTGATTTTGGAATATGAAGAAAGACTGAACAAATCCTGTCAACTGGCAGAGATTGCTAAAGAACTTGGTAAAAACACAGCGAGTCTTGAGCAATTGATCACAGAAGCAACTTCCACACATCTAGAAGTTTTATCAGATGTTTATGTGAACGTCCCAGAGCAGACAAAAAATGCTGTTGAAAAGACGTTTAACATCTCAATTTATGAAATAGAAAAGATGATTGATACATTGAGCGGAAAAAGTGCTTTTAGCGATCTTGTTAATATTACCTCGTTAGAAAAAATCAAAGTAAGCGTACTGGGAGTTACAACTAACGCTAATTACGGTTATGACTAGAATGTTTATTCTCATTAATGTTCATAAACACAATTCATGGTTCTAGTTTAGAAATTATGGGCTAAATTCCAAGTGGGGGTCAGATGTTTATTAAACTGGCAAAATTAATATATTAATGTAAAGTATATATTATACTGAAATGACTTCGCGTGAGGATTTCAAATCTTTCATCCCGACTAAACGAGCGATACCTGAGCTAACGTTAAAAGCAGTTTTGGTCGGCATATTTCTTGCTATTGTGCTAGGGGCAGCAAATGCATATCTTGGGTTATATGCTGGTATGACTGTTTCTGCAATTATACCCGGGGCTGTTATGGCACTTGCCCTTCTCAAACCATTTAAGGGGACAATTTTGGAGGTAAACCTTGCTACAATGGGTGCCTCTGCTGGAGAATGCATTGCAGCAGGTGTAATATTCACAATCCCTGCTCTGATTTTACTTGGAGTATGGACTGAAATTCATTATGTGGAAACAACTTTTATTTCGCTTTTAGGTGGTCTTCTTGGGGTTCTTTGGATGGTTCCTCTTAGAAGGGCATTAGTCGTTAAGACAGACCTGCCATTTCCTGAGGGTGTTGCAGTAGCCGCTGTTTTGACTACCACTGTTGGAGGAGAAACTGCAGGGGGTAAGAAAAAAGACGGTGGAGTTAGTGGCATATGGCTTGCAATGGGGGGCATTGTAGCTGCGCTCTATAAGTTTGGCGAACTATCGCTTAATATGTTTAGGGGAACAATAGAACACATCGGTAGCATTGGAAAATATGGCATAGGTGGGCAAACTCATGATGGGTGGATATATGGTGGGGTGACAACATCTCCGGCACTTTTAGGAGTTGGATGGATAATAGGGTCACGCATAGCATCCTATGTATTTGTAGGTGGACTGATCGGTTGGGTAATTATTGCACCGCTTGTTGCGCTTGCTATGGGACTTCCAGTACCAACTACACCAGTTGAAATAGCCGACGCTACAGCATTTGGATATGGTAATTTAGAATTAGGTAGCCATGTATGGGGTTTTTTCAAAATCTGGGGAGATCAAATACGATACATCGGTGTTGGAGCAATGCTTGTTGGAGGTTTGTATGCAATATGGAGCATACGAACAAATCTTGTTGACAGCATACGGGAGGCAGTTATAGGAATAAAAGGAGGGCAAGTAGATACTAAAAAAAGAACAGATCAAGACATCTCCTACAAACTTATATTTATGCTTATTGTGGCAATGATCATACCCATATTTCTGCTATATGTATATCTTTCTGAAATGTTTGGAATTTCCCTAGTAATGGCCGTTATAACAATATTTTTTGCGTTTATAGCTAGTGCACTTGCAGGATATCTAACGGGTCTTGTTGGATCTTCAAACTGCCCTATATCAGGGGTAACAGTTGCAGTACTTCTCATTGTCAGTCTAATAATGCTGGGGTTTGGAGCCACGGGTCTTGCAGGAATGGCTATTGTAATTTTCATTTCAGCAGTTATATGCATAGCCGGATCAATTTCTGGGGATCTTTTGCAGTCAATGGCATGTGGACAGATGCTAGGTGCGACACCTAAAAAATTACAGATATCAATGACTCTCGGGGTTCTAGCAATCTCTGGTGTTGTGGGTTTAGTTGTAGCAGTACTACATAAGGCATTCACCATAGGGAGCAGACAACTCCCAGCACCACAAGCATTTCTAATGAAGGGAATAGTACAAGGAGTTCTGGGGGGTGAAATGCTATGGCCATACGTTCTGGTAGGAATGGTGCTAGCGCTAGTGTTGATACTTATAGATCTGCCTGTTTTACCAGTAGCAATTGGAATATATCTGCCTTTTACACTGTCAGTACCAATATTTGCTGGTGGGATTATACGGTACCTAACTGATAGGTTACTCAAGAAAAAGTTTGGAAGTGTAGAGGAAGAAGAAATCAGCGATTGGGAACTGGCAATCAAGCAAACTGGGATAACACCAAAGGAAAAAGCCATCAGAACGGGATTGCTAATGACGGCTGGACTTGTGGCAGGGGAAGCATTAATGGGGGTTGTTATAGCAATACTTATTGTGATGGGTATAAATCTCTCTTTATTTTCAGAAGCTCCATGGTGGCCGGGTTTACTCATTTGGATTTATATTGCAATAATACTTGCATACATTCCAATACGAGAGATACTAAACGAAAAGACCTGATAGGTATGCCTTGATTTGAAATTCTTATGTGTTGCTTGTCACCCCTAGAAAAGTGAGGATAGCGTAATCGAGTGGATACCATCTATTCTTTTTTTCGTTTCCATGTTAAAAATACTGCTATTGCAACCATAGCAAAAAGGAGTTCAAAACCGGGTGTGCCATTGGTGTCGTTGTTGCCACTGGAATTACCATTATCCTCTGTATATCCTTCCCATAATTCATCAAGGATATAAGCATTAATAACAGAGAAGGAAATCTCGTCATCCTCATCATCATTTTTATTAAATTGCGCTCGAATATTCAAAGGTGCAGTACCACCTGCCCATTTAGCGTCAGATTTAACGCGCATCTTCCACACGTATGTAGATACGTTCCCTTTTAGTAAATTGTAGAAGGGAACTGAATCAAAAAAACCACCTATTCCTTCCAGCATTTCAAACGAGGACTCTTCTGGACTGTTTTCGCCTACTTCCCAAATTTCTATGCTTGCATATTGTAAATTTATTTTTGCACTAATGGTGGCTCTTACGTAAAACGGCTCACCGCATTTCAGTTTTGCGTTATCAACAGTTGTATTCTGCCATTCAATGCCATCTTTGCTGTACCAAGCGTCAAAGGTCCCATAGTCGCATTCAGGTGTTTCATAAGCAAATGAACAATCACCAAAAATCAGAACGAATGTGCATATTGAAAGCGCAACTATCAAAAATTTCCTCATTACTTCCACTAGATAATGCCATAATACCGCTGCATTAAAAAACTTTTCTTAGCTATGGCCTAATCCATGTGCCTCATCAATGTCCCCTTCAATATCTCCGACCATCATACCCCATGATGGAACCACTCCAAAGGCAACTGTAGTAACATCAAAATTCATGCGATTGTTTGAACCAATCTTGAGTCCATTGACTATTACATCTTTCTTTTCCCTAACATATATTTGTGGTTCATGACCAAACAACGGGTTGAACAGGGTCTCGTCACTACTATCGATAACCTTGAATTGAGCATATTCGCCATGAACATCTATAAGCCAGATGTTCAACGTTATAATCCATGGAGTAACTGGCGTTGGGGGTAAAATAGGTATACCAGTTGGACCGAGCATGCACAAATTCTTGACACCCAACCAATACTCCTTCTTTCCTTCAAACTCGACCTCGTTGAAAGGATCTAGATAATTTGGATATTGATCAATCGCAAGACGAATAGTCTCACTCCATTGAAAAGCACCGTCGTCATCATTGTGAGTAAGATTAATATCCAAACCAAATGGAATTGCAAATTGATTTTTAAGAGCACCCATTGCTTCACCACTCAACGTATCTTTGACATCTTGTGCACTGAATCCCGCATCGGACGGTATTGCATTTTCTATCTGTTCATCAATCTTGCTTTCAATGCTGGAAAACACATTTTCAATATCATCCTTGATTTTGTAGACGTACCATTCCCGTACACAGTACACTGCCTTCGTTCCAACACTACTAAACAAAGAACCATTTTGATATGCAGACTTATTAAGGTACATACTAATATTGTTGGTATACTTAGCCAATAGGCCGTTCTTTGCTGCGGTCATAAGTTCGATGGGATTGGGATAATTTGTTGAATTTATACTTGGATCTTGCTTGATGTCACCGATTAATCCTAAGATTTCTGTTAGTGCATTCCATGATTCTGTTTCCACCCAACCGTAAAAATCACCGGAGATATTCTCAGTATTAGAACTTCCATCGCCAGTTTTTATCAACTCATCCAGATTTGGATTGAAAACATCATCTTTATATTTCTGGATAGTATCGACAAGATTTTCATCATTCAGGGAATCATTCCTGTAGAAAACGTCTTTAACATCATTTTTTGTACTCTCATATTCCGAATAATGATTCAAAATTACTCGAATAGTGACATCCTCCTCTGTTTTACTATCAACAGTTGTAAAATGGGTCCAGTTTACCCATGTTGTGTTACCAGACGTTTCTACTGTTTTGTCACTCCAATAGTGTTGACGAGTCCAATGAACATCATATATCTCACTATATAGCGTACATCCCAGTACAACTAGGCCTTTGGGAGGTTTATCTATTGCATCCTTAAATTCATAATAATCAAATGTCCACGGCTCTGTACCATTATCAATAGGGTAGCCGGTATGATTGCCATATGTAATATTAGGGTCTGTATCTCTTTTTACATCTGTTCTAATTTCAGCAGTATAAACTATGGAGATAATGTTATTTATTCTGTCCAACGTAGTCCGATTTTGTTCTAAGGCACCTTTTTCGATATTTACAAAACCGTAGCCCAGGTCTATGTATTCTTCAACCTTATTTTTAATGTCATCTTCACTTGCATCCACCAACTCCACAGATACAGGATTGCCAATAATATCGACAAAATGAAGGATGATGCTTGTGTAATTATAAAGAGGAATCTCAGCAATTTCAGATATGTTTATGTGTGGGCTATCATCGATACTTGTGTTTTCGTCATCACCGGCATCTAAATTTGCAATTCCTTTGGAAAAATCACTTGGATTGACGATGAATTCATCTCCATCCATGCCATTAAACATATTTGTGAGTGGGTGGTCACCCGAATTCTTAAG
>JAUWWG010000067.1 GCA_030616985.1 Thermoplasmatota archaeon | reverse complement strand
GTATATTGGCCCATATTCCTCTGGTGAGGAAGTTATCGTGAACCACATATGGGCTGAAAAAGGGACATATGTCGTCAAAGTAAAAGCATGGGATTATTATCAGGCTGAAAGCGACTGGGGAACACTTGAAGTAAGTGTGCCTAAGACCAAAGCAATTACCTTGAGTAATCAAGGAATATTTGAAGCGGAATTGGGAAGAAGAGGATCAGATGTATCTTTTGTAACATTAGAGGGGGAATATCAGGTTCGTGATAGATTTATTGCCTTAATATTTATGTCAAATTCTGTTTTATCCATAAATGAGGAAGCGCCTCTGACAATTACAAATAATTGTTTTGAAGATCCATCAGTAGATTTTACTTATATTTATTCTGATGGTGTGGGAATTGGTGGGTCAACAGCCTTTAAGATCAATCAGGATGATCTGTTTATTTATATTAATGCATTTGCTAATAATCAGGGGGAATGGAATCCAAAATCTGTAAGAAATGCTGATATTATAATACAGGAGTATCATGGTCATATAACTCATTATGATCCATCAGTTACAGCAACTGTTGCAAAAAATTCTAATGCATATGTGGTAGGTAATGAACGAGTTATTAGTGATATGTTGTCAAAAGGAGTTAATCCTAATAAATTAATAGAACTATCACCTCAGCAGGGGCAAAATGTTTCAACAAGTGTCTTGGGTGTAAAAATAACTGCATTTGGAATGGTACACACATATTATGAAACTACACCTATTGTCACTTTTGCTGTAGAAATGCCTAATGGAATTACATGGTACCATGGAGGTTGCTCTAGCTATAGCTCAGTAGCAAGTTACATGAAAAATAATAAAATTTTCTATGATATTGATGTAATGATGCTTGATTTCGAACATAACTTTGGAATGATACATAATGAATTCAAACCAGATGTTCTCTACAAGGTCCATCAATATAGTACAACTACTGCAACAATGTGGACCGATTACCCAAATAACAAATCCACAGTGAATCATCTTGATACTTATCGATATATTAAACCATATGTACCACAAGGAGCAAAATTAGAGTGTGAAGGCAGTTTATCTTGGACCGAAATATCGCCAAGTGCTGTTGTAAATGGCGAATTTCTTGTTAGAAATGTTGGCGATTCAGAATCGTTACTTAATTGGAAAATTGAATCCTACCCAGATTGGGGAACATGGACATGTACCCCTGAAGAAGGAGATAGTCTCAAACCTGAGGATACCTCTGTTACTGTACAAGTTACTTGTTATGCACCAGATGAACAAGGCAAGATTTTTAATGGTGATATTAAAATTGTCAATACAGATGATGAAAATGATTATGAGCTGATTTCGGTATCCCTTGCCACACCTAAAAACGTTGAATTCACACTATTTTTCCTACGGTTCTTAGAGCAACACCCACATATGTTCCCACTGCTACGACAACTTCTAAGACTATAGTCGACAAAACCTCTCTCCTTTTCTTTATCTTTCGAACATTAGGAATATTTGGGGATTTTGGTTTTGGAAGGGAGAGAGGGAGACAACTGGCATAAAATGAGATGTCTGTTGCGTTAACATCTGTTAAGGAAATATTTAAGATAGGATAGTATATTACAATTCTGCGAATTTTATATTTAGGGAGAGAAATATATGAAAAAAATAATAATATTAGGAATATGTATGGTGCTAGTGATACCAGTAATAAATGCTACTACAGCGTTAAACAGTCCGCCAAGTACGCCAACTATTGAAGGCACTTCCTCAGGAACAACAGGGACAGAATATGAGTATCAAATCTGTTCAATTGATCCAGATGGAGATGATATCTCTTATTGTATCGACTGGGGAGATGGCGCTGGTGAAGTTTGTATAGGTCCATTTCCATCAGGAACTTGTATAACTGAAAAACACACATGGTCAAGTGATGGCACATATACGATAAAAGTAAAAGCACAAGATATTCATGGTGCTGAAAGCGACTATGCAACTTTAACTGTTTCAATGCCAAAAAACAAAGCATTTACCAATCCATTTCTCAATTTCCTTGATAATCATCCACATATGTTCCCGATGCTACGACAACTGCTGGGATTATAACCAGCAAACCTCTTTTTTTCTTTATCTTTCTAACATAAGGAGTATTTGGGGATTTCGTTTTTGGAAAAGGAAAGAGGAGAGGGGAGTAAAAATATGAAAAATTTTCCTCCTTCCATTTATTGCCGTAAATGATATGTTTTGTAGTATGTTTATAAAAAATTTGCTGTAGCGTTACAAATGTTGCAATAAAACAATTATTTTTATGGAACATTTGTTACATAGATCTTATCAGAAACATTTATATTAGTATACATATATTTCTATAATAGTTTAAGGGGGTGAAAAAGTTGAATAAGAAACTAATGGGAATTTTAGTTGTGATGTTGTTGATCGCAACTGTTCTACCTGTATTAGGTGACTTTGAAGTCAATAAGAATAATATACGTAAATCTCCAGTTGCTAGGGATTGTCCATGGACCCTTTCATTTGAACAACCAAATCATTTTGATATTACACTTGATAAGCCTGACGATCATTCAGTTTGGAAGAAAGTTCCACCTAATATTGAGAGTGTTAGTAACGAAAAGGGAAAGATAGATTCTGATATCAGAGAAGAGGGTTATACAAACAACGGTGAATTACACATTGAAATAACGAAACCAAGAAAGGGATATTTGTATCTTTTTGATAAGGAGATTATGAAAATCGGTATCACCCTTATTATTGGTGGCATTACCATAGAAGTTGAGACAAGTGATGATGTTGAATGTGTTGACATTTATATTGATGATAATCTAAAATTCACTGATTATAATCGTCCTTATTCACGATACTGGGATGAAAAGTATATAGGAGTTCATAAAATAAAAGCAAAAGTATATGATAGTTTTGAAAGAAGTAACGAAAGTATTGAATTAGATCTCTTCATGATTAACATGAATGTTCTGAATAAGCCCAAGAAATATAATGTTGTGATTAATGAGATAATGTCTAACCCTGTGGGGATAGATTATTATGAATGGATAGAATTTTATAATCGTGGAGATGATGTCAATGTTAAGGGGTGGACTATAAGTAATTCATATGGAAATGCAATAGCAACCTTGCCAGATTGGGCGTTTCCACAGGATACGTATCTTGTTGTTAACTTCAGCGAGGGAATAAACGACGATGATTTTTCAGATGGAAACGCCACGTTTTATGTCGGCGCCAGTCAAGAATTTTTTGATAATACCATAGATGAATGCGCTCTGTATACGGGAACACCAAGTGGTGGCACAATAGTAGATTTCATCTCATATTGTCATGAGGGAAACTACGAACCAGGAATAGCACACGATTTTGCAGTTAATGCTAAAATGTGGGATGTAGAAGAGTTTTTTGATACCATAAGTTCTAGGTTGCCGCTATATTTTTTACAGATTATTGCATTTCCAGGAGATACAATTGCAAGAGATGCTAATTCAACAGATACTGATCTACCCGATGACTGGATGGCAATGGGCGGTATTGATAGTTATAAACCAACGCCAGGAGCAAAGAATCTCCAACTCATAGAATGGGAGCCATCTGAAATGGATCAAGATAAAAATACTCTTGAATCTCCGGAGGAGAAAGGTTGGACTGTTATGATTTATATTGCGGTTGATATAACTACTAAGAAACATGAAAGACAAGTACTACGTTATATCAACGAGATGGAAAAATTAGGATCTAATGATTATATTAACATTGTCGTTCAGGTAGATTTCAATAAAATCTGTTCAGGCGAGACACGTAGGAGCTATATTACAAAAGATGATAATTTAAATAAAATAACATCATTTTACAATAAAATCTCTGAAGGAAATACGGGTGATCCAACAAATCTCTCTGAATTTGTTAATTGGTCAATGGAAGAATACCCTGCGTCTAAATATGCTCTTTTTTTGGTTGGTCATGGTGTCGGATGGAAAGGTTTACTCAAAGATTTAAACAGCAATGGTCAGACGATTACACCTGATTGGCTATATATGTGGGAATTAAAACAAGCATTGGACTCTGTCCCGCTTATTGATTTAGTCTGTTTTAATAATTGTCTGATGGGGATGGTTGAGGTAGCCTGGCAAATACATGGAAATGCTGATGTCATGGTTGCTTCACAAGAATTAATGAATATTAAAGGATTCCCTTATTATAAAATACTAGAAAACCTCAATGACAATCGATATTTTGATACTGAGGAGTTTGCTGAAAATATCGTTGATTTATATCATCAGTTTTATTCAGATAAAAAAACATATGACTCTTGTCATACTTTGAGTGCGGTACGATTGGATGAACAGTTAAATCATTTGATTTCAGCGATAGACCAAGCTTCACAATCTTTAATTGATGCAATGGAGGACTGGGGTGATGAATATGATAAAGATTATGCTAAACATGGTAATAAGTGGGACAATTGCCAGATGGATGTTAAATCATCGCTTCTTTCTACGGAATATTTTGGCGATAGAAATTTTAAAGATTTATATGATCTAGCACATAATATTAGGTATAATAATGGGATTTACTGGCGTTATAGTATGGATTGCGTAAACATAAAGTGGGAATTGGAAGATGTTATCATAATTGAAAAACATGGTGATAGACATAACAAATCACATGGGTTATCTATTTATTTCCCCCGGGATCAGGTCTATTTCAGAAAGTACCCTCGTTGCAATGGAAAAGAAAAATGGGAACGCCCGTTCGATTATCCCAAGCCTTCAAAGAAGGAAGACTGGTCTGGCGAATGGAGATTGTATGCAGAGGACCATACAATAGATAATGGAAAAGTACCGTATTTCGGTGATCCCCCGCATCCATGGCCAGAAACACCAAATCTCCTTTTCCGGGATCATACCAAATGGGATGAATTTCTGCATCGGTACTATAAACCGTGTGCAGATGCTGGAAAAGATCAAACAAAACAGGTAGATGATTGTGACGACTGTGTACAAATAACATTAAATGGGGATGGTTCATCCTCTGCAGATGATGATTTAAAGGTTCATAGATATACTTGGGATTTTGATGCCAAGGTTGATAGTAAACCTGAAATGGATCCAAATATGGACGATATGGATAGAAATGGAATTGATGATCTTGATGATGAGTTAGACGATGAAGGCGTGGAGGTTTCCCATGCGTTTTGTGTAGGAACACATATTGTCACATTAACGGTTTGGGATGATCACCATACTATTGAAAATTCGCTTACGAATAATCATAAAAATGAGCATTGGAAAACTGATCAGGATGTTTGTATAATAACCGTCACATGTCAAGAGGATGATGAGGAACCTGACACTCATATTACAAGTCCACAGGATGGAGCTACTGTCACTAGTCCAATAAACGTTATTGGATATGCCACTGACTATGGCGGGTCTGGAGTGGCAGAGCTAGATTATCTCCTAGAGTGGGATGGCGGCTCCTATTACGGAGATTCAATATATATTGATCCACCGGAAGAAGAGCAAGGATTCACATTAGGGCCTCTTTATCTAGAAGATTATCTAGATCTCGAAGATGTATGGCTAAAAATCACTATTTATGCTATAGATGCTGCAGGAAATACAGGGTCGGACTCGATTACTGTTTATCGGGCAGAGGAGGAGGATACAACTCCACCAATAACTACTGCAACATTTGATCCCGAATTAAGAGTAGTTACACTTACTGCATATGATCCTCCACACGGAGATGATCCCATAAGTGGTGTATGTGCAACCTATTATTATATTGATGATGGGACGACACAAGAATACTTTGAACCATTTTTCCTTCCAGAGGGTACCCATGATGTTACATTCTGGTCAGTAGATTGTGCTGATAATGTGGAAGATCCTAATACTGAGATTTTTGGGTGACCACCATTTGCGTATTTAACTGATAAAAGAAGAAGCGAAATCAAAGTAAAAGCAAAAGACGATCGATGTTCAAAGCGACTGGTCAGATCCATTATCATTCAGCACACCAAACAAGAACAAAGAAATCAACCCATTGTTCCTACAGTTTCTGGAGAATCATCCACAAATGTTCCCACTGCTGAGACATTTGCTGGAGCTATAGCCGACAAATCTTTTTTCTTTATCTTTCTAACACAAGAATTGAGGATTTCGGTTTTGGAAATGGGAGAGGGGGAGTATCTGGCATAAGATGAGATATCTGTTGCGTTAACACCACAGATTTTACAGATCATTTCTACTTTTACCTCGTGATATTATAAAGAATTTCATCTAATATTTTGAGCTTGGGTTTTCCAAATTCCATACTTAAATCAGAGATTAATTGCTCATATTTTTCTAACAACTCTTGATTCTTTTTCATAAATTTAAAATAAGCCTTTGAACTTTCTCTTATTTCTAATTTATTTCTAATCTTCTGATCTGATAACGGGAAAAAATAAGGACAGGTTACATGTAATATTTTACTCACTGCTGTTGCCCCCAAGCCATTGATACTATTAATTTTATTATAATATTCTTGAATTTCATTTTCAAAATGGTCCAGATTTGTATCTTCCAGCTTGCGAGTTCTAAATTTCTGTAGTTTACCTCCGATTTGTTGAAGAGTGAAACATAGATTGGAATCCCATCCTTTGTATGAATTTCCAGAAAGAGATCTACCCATCATTCCCCAGTTTAATAAAAAAGTCCGTATGGGTCCTTGAACATCCTTCTCAGTTATATTTTCTAAATCGATTTTTTCTAGGTCTTTTACACATTGAGAGTAAATGTGCTTGTCAGCATATTTTTTATATTCAACGTCTTTTTCGATAGCTTCTTTGATTTGTTCCTTTGTGATCATGTATTATCTCCTGAGTGATAATTTTAAAATATATGTAGCTTTAAAATCTTTGTTGAAACTAATCAAGAGGTTATGATTAGAGTTTTAAAAAATTTAGAGTTTCTTACGCCTGGTATGACTTGCCTTAATTCCAGCACCTTTGGTTCCTACGTTTGTTTCAATTTTCCGTTCACTTTGCCGTTCTTCTGTTCTTAAATTTCTACCCATATGATCTCCAATAATTCTCCTATAATCTGCTGGAGCGTCGGGACCCCATTTAACAAATTCTTCAATTACTTTGTCAAGATTAAGATTTTTTGTACTAAACCATCCCTGCTCATTTACTTTTCGATCATCAATAAATACAATAGTTGTCTTCTTATTCTCACCATCTGTCAGGGGAGAAACCATTACCGTAAAAACTGAAGTTACCCCGTCATCATATGTTTTTTTAAATACACATGCAGAACCACTGGCATAGTAAGTTTCATATTCAACCATTTTTTACCTCCTAAATTAGATATTATTTTATCTTTAATACTTTATGTCAGTAAATTAACTATAGCCAACACCCTGAATATTTTCAACTTCAATCGAATTTTCACTATTAATCTTAATTTGTTTTGCAAAAAACTCTCTCACCATATCATCACCAACATGATCATATCTAAGTGTCGTCTCTATCTTACGATGTCGTGCTTTCCGCTGTATGATTTGGGTTGATGTGGGTAATGCATAGTATAATCCTGTAGGGTCATTGAAACTACTCCTGTTAGACAGGAGAAAAAATATTCCGATTGAAACAAATATTACAAAATAGACAGTTATAAAAACCTTTAAGTTTTTATTAAGATTCAACTAATTTGGAGGAGGATCTGAAAAATTAAAAGGATTTGAGAAAATGTGGGAAAGCCCTATTTATAAATTTAAAACTGAAGTTAACGGAAGGAAACAAGATATATTTATTGATTTAACCGGATCCGCTCCAAACTTTACTGTGCCAGGAAAACAACTTGAAGGAACACTTAAAGTCCTTCTTGAAGGACTTGATCCCGAAAAAACAAAAATATTGGATTTTGGTGCTGCAAAGTTAAGAAATACAATTTACTTATTGCAGCAAGGTTATACAGTTTATTCTTGTGAGTTTGATGATCTTTTTAAAAGATCAAAACAAGCAAATGATTTTTTAGAAAAAGCAAAGGAATATCCAAATTTTCATCAATTAATTTTCCCACATGAGTTTATTGATTTTAATGAACAATTTGATGTGGTGTTATTAATAAATGTTTTAAATATAATGCCAGTCCCAATTGAAAGATATTGTGTTTTGACCTTATGTAAGGAAAAAATGGTTGAGCATGGAAGACTTCTTTGGTATACTCAACATGGCACTTATGCAGGTTACGATGCTGTTACAAAATTATTTGATGGGATAGTTACTGGAAGGGGAAGATAAAAATTTCACATGTTTTATAGAGATTTTTCAAGAAAAGAGATACATGATATGTTGAAATCAACTGGATTTTCATTTAATAAAGATTATGCATTCCCAATGTCGGGAAGCAATCAAGCTTATGTCTTTATTCCAGATGGAGTTGTACTTGTTGATCAAGCAATTGAATTGCTAAAAAAAGATAGTAAACTCAAACTAGAACCTGTAGAGAGAAAATTAAGATGGGATATTGATGGTAAGGATGTAAAATCAAAAAAAGTTGTTTATGAAGCAATGGTACCTACTAAAACTACAAAGCTTAAAGAAATCAATATTCTGGAACAATATTCTTCCCAATTAAGAAAAATTAGACCTGGTGGAGGGAAAAGAGCAGCTAAATATCATCAATTAATATTTAACATATTATCAGATATTTTCCAACCACAACTTAAGAATCCAAAGAAGGAAGAGAAAATTAACCGAGGGCGGAAAAGAGTTGATATTACTTTCGATAATAAATCAGAAAGTGGTTTTTTCAAGGAATTGAGTGATAAATATCAAATTATTTGTCCAATAATATTTGTAGAATGCAAAAATTATACGAATGCTTTAGAAACCCCCGAATATGACCAAATAGATGGCAGATTAAATAAACGGAGGGGCATGTTTGGCATAATTACATGCAGAAAAACAGAAGACGAAGTAGATGTCTTACTTCATTGCAGAGACTTGGTTAGAGAAAATCCTGGTGCTGAAAAATATGTTATTGTTTTAACAGATGATGATATAAATAACATGATAAACTATAAACTGAATCAACAAGACGGGGAAATTGATAATATTTTACATGAAAAATTCAGAAGATTAATTTTATAATTTTAAATTATGATTGCTGAATGAATTTCTCGTTATAATAATTAACATACTGTAATCATAGCCTCTTGATTAGATTAAAAATATGCCAGGTATTGCTCCAACATCTAACAAGTGAAAAGATATTTTTGTAGAAACCTCAAAATATCTTCTTCATTTTACAACTCTTAGCTACTTATGTAACTACCATAAATCATATATGGGCATGTCGCTATACCGATATTACACCAACCAATTAGTGTTCTTCCGTTTTATTGAGGCGAAAAAAATGGAAAAAAATATGTCCGAACGGGAAGATTTTGATGACGTTGAGATCACACTAGATTTTGAGGATGCCGTAGTCCAGCCAGTTGATAGTGTTATTATCCAAGGCGATATGAAACCGTAAACCACTCATTTTTCTTTTTCTACTACAAGACTCCATTCCTTGATGGATACAACCACTTTTTCACCTGGCTTAAATGGAAACTGGCTGTCATCTCGTACTGAAGCTGGAATATAAACATACATTTTACCCTTGACATGTTGATAAATTGAACCCTTTCCTTGTAGTGCCATTTTGTACCTACCAATAGATAAAACCCTTTGTTGGTACAAAAACAACATTTAAACCAAATAGTACTACCGATATGGTAGTACTTTTTATACATCCTTTTTGTTCCCTATACGAGAAACATGAATCAATTAGAGACAAAAATTTTTGATGAATATAAGCAGTGGATAAACTTAGGTAATTGTGAGAAATGTAAGAACTATGACAATAATCTTTCAGCCAGTCGTGAAAGAGTTGGACCTGTTTCATTCTTCCATGTCGATAAAAACATGGCCAACCAAAACAATTCCCCTCGAATAGTTTTCGTAGGCAAAGCATCCTGGAACTCGAAAGAAGATGTCAAAGAGGACTCTCAAATTAATGGTGTCCTTGATTTAAGCTACGTTGGTGAAGGATATTACAACGATGAAAACTCAACCCCACCATACTGGAATTTCATCCGTAAAATTACAAAGGAACTCAATTTATCGCTCGATGATATTGCAATAACCAATCTTGTAAAATGCAACATTAGCGATAATGAAGAAGAAACATCAGTCGATATCACGCATGATTTTTATTACAAGCAATGTGTCCCGCTTTTTGAAAAAGAGATTATTGCTCTCAAACCAACTCATCTAATATTATTCACCAATACCGGCTATGATCATTTGCTCAAAGATTTAACATTCGGACAGTCTAACTCCACAGATGTTTATGATGAAGATTACAAGAAATCAATTGATAAAGAGGATGGTTCATTCCAAACATGGTGGTGGCATCGAAACTTCTCAAATGGTAAAATGCACATGCTAAGAACCCGTCATCCTCAAGGTGCACCTATTGAATTGAAAGAAGCAATTGTTGACTGGGTCAAAATCACTAGTAAATGAGATAAATTATTCACGTTGTGTTGGGTTTTACTGAAAAATATATATATTTTCTTCGCCTTTAATAGGGGGTAATCATAGTATAGATTCATCAGTTACCTATCAACTGTATACTCGAGTGCATCAACTTGTTTCAACCTATGAAACGCTCTTCCTACTGAACAAGATACGTTAGAGTAGTTCATAAGGGCGTTAACTAAGGGTTTTGGTAGTAAAAGAGGTAATCTAACGTATCGGGAGGGTATTCTACTTTCATCTTTAGCATTATTAATGTAACTCCGAGGTCTTAAATCCCCGTCTTTTAAGTCGCTTTCTAATTTTCCTTCCAACGACAACGAACTGCGCCTCGTAAAAAACACCGCCATTTATGGCGGTGTGAGCGTCACTCCATAGCCTAGTAAAAATCAGATACAGATAGATTTTTATCAGTTTTTATCGGTTTTTATCAACTAATAATAAAAACCTAACTACCCCTTATTCTCCTTATAAAACTTGAATAATATCACTATTTTTATCATTTTTATCAAAATTTTAATTTATAATAATCCCTTTAATCCTTTCCCTTCTAACATATAAAACTTAATAAAAATGATAAAAAGATACTATGGGGTTTTTATCAAGTTGATAAAAACCTATTATTATATTCATCACTGTGAACTCTTTATTACGTGATAAAAAATATGATAAAAAACATGGTTTTCAGATGTTAAACATCCTATTTGCCCCAATAGTTTTTTCGTATCAACCATTCACTGCTTCCAATTAGTTGACAGGAAAAACCAAATTTATCGAATTGGTTCATATGTTATATTTAAAGAAAGAATTCCACCCGGTCTATAGTGAACGAAGTGAGCGTTGACCGGTGGTCAAGGGAAAACAAACCGTAAAAACCTGTTTTTTTATAGGATACTGATGGTGGTGCTCCTGCTCTTTTTG
>JAUWWG010000040.1 GCA_030616985.1 Thermoplasmatota archaeon | reverse complement strand
TTAACACATACACAAAATACCCCCAACCTGGGTTAATGGGGAAATCATACCCACCACTACTCGTTGCTGTTTTAAAGGTTTGATTTTCTGCATCAAACCAGGAAACCATCAAACAATCTGTGATATTATCCATCAGATCCGAGGCATTCCAATCTGTTTCAACAGGGACTGTAATCAGGTTCCAACCAGTCTTCAGAGAGATATCGACACAAATCCCAAAAGATACCGATATTTGTTTTGCTGTAGAATTCGTAGCTCCCTCATCATCACATATAGTCAATATCACAGTATAATTACCAACAGATGCATATTGATGTGTTGGATTCTGCTCGTAGGTAATGTTTCCATCACCGAAATCCCACGTCCAATTCACTAAATAACCATCACTATCAGTTGAACTATCAATAAAATCAATTGTATCAGCAATCGTCGGATTCAAAGGACTATAACTGAAGTTGGCTATAGGTGGATTATTCAGAAGGGATTTTGTAGTAAACGTGTATATTTCTCTAGTCCAAATACCACTTCCAACATCAGTGGCATTGACATACCAAGTATATGTTGTAACATAATTAAGACCAGACACGGCACACGTTTTAGTGCCATTAAAATCACCTGTACCACTACCGTTCCCTATATCTGGACTGGTTTCAATACTCCAATCAAAATTATCTCCATCTGGATCTTCTATTGTAACAATTAATGAAGTAGTAGTTACTGGTACTTTAGTTGATCCATCAGATGGGTTTTCATCTGAAAACACGGGTGGCTGGTTTGAAGGAGAAGAAATATTTGCTAGCCATATCAATGACCGGTTCATCACAGTTGTTCTATCAATCATGTTATCAATGGCCTCAAATCCAAAACCTAGATAGACTACTCGGTAAGTTGTGTTCACTCGAACACCTGCTTTATTAGGTAATGCATCGCTGTAGAAAAAACAGCTCGTTGCAGGTGCAATAGGAGAAATACCATCAGGATAATTTTGGTTATTTGCACCATCTCCACTGCTAATACCAAAAGCTAAACCGTCTCCAATTATATCACCCGTTTCACCATCTACATCCAATCCAGCCGTATCGACTAAATAGTTGGCGTGTAGATAATCCGAGTAAAAACTGGTGGTGCGTACATCATAGCCAATATCTTGTCCAGAAATAAACAGGCTTCCTCCATTATCAAGAAATGTAGAAAGATTGCTTTGATCAATACTTTCAAGAGTTGTAGTCCAATCATCACCTGTGAACCATACAACAACGTCATATCCTTGCATTGTACTTGGATTGGGTGATGGCTGAGAACTTCTATCCCATATTTCATAAACAAAGTGAGATGCGAGTATAGCATCTTCATACCATGACTCATAACTGTCTCCCTCGTCATCGTCTACCAGCAAAATATTACCAAGCGCAAAAAACACGGTAACAGTATGACTCTTATTTTGATTATCTAAATAGTACTCATCTAGGATAGGAACCGCATGGACGATAACATCATAAGTCCCGAGACCAGACGTTGTTGCATCCCACATAAAAGTGACCCAAGTGCTACCCCCACTGGTTAAATATACAGAGGTAGTATTGACCACCATGTTATTGGCTATAAGATCAATATTTACTGTTTCATCTGTTGGACCTAAGTTTTCTATAAAACCTTTTACAGGTTTAGCAAATCCATGCCCAAGAGAATCCGGTGCTTGAATTTGAGTTACCGCTATATCGGGGCCGTAGATAACATCTTGGCATATGACATTGTCTTCGGAGATATTTTCGCCGGGTACTAAAGTTACGTTTATGCATAGTGTCTCCCACCCAAACGATGGGGTATGGTATAACCAGCTGATTTCCTGAATTGTGCTCTTTTCAAAGAAGGAAATAGTTTTACTGTTTTCTTCTACATCATTCACAAGAAAACGTAATTCTACATTTGTCTCGTTATTCAATCCATTGTTATACAATGTAACATTAACCCATATATCAGCATCTGCTGGTTCATGGGATGACACATCAAAATTTTGTATTCCGATATTATGCTCCGGTTGAACAGGCGGCTTAATTCGTTGTGCAGGATCTCCAAATAGCAGACAACTCTGAATAATTCCTCTCCAACTGCCAGGCGCACCTGAATATGTCCAGTCTATGGTAGGAGCCATAGAATCCTTTGAGAAAGCCATGGCCTTACCTAACTGCCAATTCATAGTGCTACCAGAGCCATTTGCCGTATCAAACATGTAATCCCAGAATAGTTTTTGCTGTAACGCACTTGATGAGTTAGTATCCTCAAGTGAACCCCAGCCATAACCAGTGTTGTAAACACAGCCAAATGCAAGTTCAGTATCAGAATGGAACAGCATAGAATGCAAAACACCGTCATCAGTTGCGTCCATATCACCACAGTGACAGCCCCAATCATGGATGAAGAACGGCATTGTGTTATGATAGCTGGACTCCCATGTAGAATCATAGACATCTAGCGACTTATGTTCGTTTGCATGAGCAATGCCACTAATCAATGTAACCTGATCGTTGTTAATTGCAGTTTTCAAACCGTTTACAGCAGCAGATTCTGATCCCCCAGACCAACCAGAATTTGGAGGTTCTGCAGTCCATTTAACAGAAAGGTTGTACTCCATACTAGGAGTAAGGGCATTCCATGTCTCAAAACCAAACTGAAATCCGAGCCAGGTAGGATATGGACCATGTTCACCAGGGTTAGGGCCAAGCCAATTATTCGTTCCTTTTATTGCACTGTAGTCAATGAAATCATCTCCTTCACAAGACCATCCAGTGTTTCCTCCATAAAAGGCTGCATTGTCTAAATAATCTTTGAAAGTTGAATCTGCATAGTAAAAACTCTTTGTCATCCAGTTAGAAACATCCTGAGGCGTATCACAAGTAATACGCCCAATATACATTTCAGCATACAAATCAAATCCAGTATCTCCTTCCTCTCCCCAGTCATTATCATGATCCTCATTGAACGTATTATCGAGATGATTCCAGTAGATGTCAGCATCGACATTTGATTCATAGTCATAGTCCATCAATCGGGCTGGAATCCATTCTGCATCCCCCCCAATAAAGATGTAGTCTGTTTCCCAGTCCTGATATGCATCTTTACAAAACTCTCGTATATGAGCTTCAGTATCATTGAAAAGTGGATCTGAGTTATAATAATCAACGCATGCATCAATATCTTGAATTGTAACTAACGTACAACTCAAACTATCATCAGTCTCATGCTTATCCATGAGACTTGTCCAATTATACGGAGTTGAGCCACTTGTTGGCCAACCGTCCAGGTCATTTTGCGTGGTAGTTATAATGACGTAATCATAATCATCAGAAGGATCACAGATTCCACCAGAATAGCGAAGCGCAGGTAATTCGCTTTGATAGCAATCCGTTGTTTCTGGGTTGTATACCAATTTTTTAACCCATTCTTCATCGTCTAGATCATTACGGTAGAATGGATTTTCGTACCCATCTTCTTTTAAGTCAATAGTAACTGTTATCTCCGGGTAGTAGAATAGACTGCCTTTTCCAGGATTGTACTGAACAGGGTGAATTGCCATATTGAGGATAGCATAACCGCGGCAATAGCCCATGGTTTGTTCCTCTACTATCCTGGACGGATAACTATCCTTAGAGGCATATATATTCTTGTCAAAGGCAAACAGATCTGATGTTTTAGTACCAATAGGCACCGGGTATTGATATGGCACAACGGGTTTATCTTTCAGGTTTATGTTGCCTGTATCAATCTCTAAAGGTACACCGAAAACTTTGATATCGGATACTGTTTTTTTAGGTTCTAGTAGTAGTTTAACAAATTTTACTGGCATAGCTGGCTCACCAGCTTTTTTGCCGATGGCCATAGAGCCAAGCATGTTTATTCTGGTATAGATAGAATCGTGTAATTCTATCTCTTTCAAACTTGGCTCGGTAAAAGAAAAAGTGTAGCTCAGGGTTTCGATTTCATCATTTGAAATATTGGAAGCGGAAAATGCGTTGGATGCTGTTTCTAAGTTTGAAACAGATGATGTTTTAAAAGAGGTTTCTATCATTGCTATCGTAGATGTAGTTATCAAAAAAATACAAAGAAAAGAGGGCACGATTAGTCTACCTGCATTTCTTTTTTTTAAAAGTAGATTCTTCATAAGTTATTGTCCCCCATTAATATGTGTTAAGCATATATATTAAATAAAGACTTATAAATCTTCTTCTTCCACTAAGTTGTACAAAGAGGTTCACAAATTATGCGGCCAGTAAAATAATGAGATGAATTGATGAAAGTTCAGCCACGAGGATCAGCTATCAGCACCAATCTTATCTCTGTCCAGTATACAGTACCCAAACTCACATCATACATAAAACCTTGTCCAATTTGCAAGACCCACTCTTTGTCAAATCCGCAGCACCAACTTTCATACATTCAGCTGGGTTCATATCCCACTTAATCTTCAGATCCCTTTTCCTAATTTCTGAAATCTAAAACATCTATTTTCAAAGAATGCTTCAATTTATTGGAAATATTTAAGCTGATATACAATAATATAGATTATATATCAATATACATTTGGAATTTGATAAATTGAAAAATAAATCTTTGAATACAATCATACAAACTCTTCGAAATCCTTGGTGGTTGCAGAACGGACAGACTGCCATAAGCCATAAGATTGTAAAAGATTTTACTGAATTTTGTTGCAGGTATCTACCAAGACCCATTAGAAAATTTGTATTTTATGTCACAGATACATTTAGTATCTTAGGATCAAGAGTATTCTTTCTAATTTGTCAATTAAATTTAACGGCATATTTAATCAGTGGAAAAGAAAAACATTCTGGAGAAAATGTTACTATTTTATTTCTAAGCAATGAGAACTCTTTTTCCTATCTTCCTGACCTCATATTTTCCGAGGAACCTCAGATTAAAAGAATTGGAAAGATTCATATCTGGAACATCAGTAAAAAACTTAGTAAAAATCCTTATAACATAGATGTGATTTTCATCAAATGCGATAGATTTTATTCCAATTATCTGCAGAAAAAAGGACTTACCACCATTCCAGAATTGATTTCAATGACCTTAGACATATCAGAACCTTTCGAAAAAATTTACAATAAATTTAATAAAAGTGCCAAGGAGGATATCAGAAAAGTTAAAAGGTATAATTATACCTATGAACTCTCCGGAGATCTCGATAAATTAAAATTATTCTATGACCATATGTATGTACCATATACATACTCGAGACATGGAAAGTTAGCCATATGTGCAAATTTCTATACTATCTGGCATTTATTTGAAAGAGGGGGTAAACTAATGCTTATTAAACTTGGTAGTGAATATGTGTTTGGATCCCTCTTATTTACTAAAAAGGATACAATTATCGGAACATACGCAGGTATTATAAATGGGCAAATCGATTGTTTAAAAAAGAGCATAAGTGCTGCTTCTTATTATTTTTCCATAATCTGGGGAAAAGAGAATGGTGCCAAGTTTCTGAATTTTGGAACATGTATACCCTTCCCCAATAATGGATTATTCAAATATAAGAAAAAGTGGGGAGCGGCAATAGAAAAGACAAAAGGCAACTTTGAAATTTTTGCCTTTAAAACATACAGTAATGGTAAGGGAATGCAGAGTTTCTTAGAAAATAATCCCTTTATCCGTATGAGTGAGCTGCACCCCAGCTAGAGGACAACAAGTCAAGCAAGCGGCAAATTAAGATGAAAGGTTTATATCAACGGAAGAAATAGTGATATTACATATGAAACAACAGCCAAATTATGGATTTCCCCTTTCTTCCATCTTAATACGAATATCAATGGCTATTTTAATAATTCTAGTTATTACTGCTTTGATTTTTTTCCATGCTTCCGGGTATTTTATACTTTTAATTAGTTTCATTATTTTACCAGTGTACGTATTTTTTGGCATAATAATATTCAAAAGACGTTTTTATGACTATCGAATGTACATACAAAAAAAAATGATTGATTTCTTAGATATCAAGGGAAACGAATCGGTTCTTGATCTTGGATCAGGGGCTGGTGCATTGGTAATAGGTTTTGCCAAACTTCTTCAAGATGGAAAAGCATATGGTCTAGACAAATATTCTATCAGTGAAAACAAAATAAGAACAAAAATAATTAAATTTGTAAGGATAAACTATATTGGACATACCTTGAAAAATGCAAAAAGAAATGCCAAGATAGAAGATGTAGATAAAAAATGTGAATTTATTTCTGGTGATTTCACAGGACGTCTAAATTTCCAGGATGATTACTTTGATATAATATCTTCGTTACAATCGTTGCACATCATACATACTCAAAAACAAAAACAAGTTTTTCAAGAGATTGATCGAGTGTTAAAAAAAGGTGGGCGGATCGTTTTTTTCGAACCAAGTCATTTTCTTGGATGGGATGTAAATGATGTAAAGAATTATTTTGCAAATTTAGGATATATTATTAATATCACTCAACTTAAGACAAGGGTTATTCTCCTTGGAAAGAAATTATAACCTGTTGTTTACATTCTGATTTTTTTACGCCCCAGATCTAGACGACTCACTTTGCCAAAAACCAAATTATTATTTCCTAAATGGCCAAAGTGGATGCAGAATACAACAAGCATCCCATATATTTATACGAAACTATTTATATTTTAATATAACATTATAAATTAATAGAAACTTTGGGAAGAAAAATTCATGATTGATATCAATAAATACAGTTCTTCGAAATACCTGTTATTTGGTAGTCTTTATTTTTCCGAAGGTTTACAGCTGGCAATTGCCACGGTAATCATTCCTATTTATTTATTGGAAAAAAATTTCCCCCCAGAACTCGCAACCTTTGTAATAGGGATGATTATGATACCTTGGACAATCAAATTTGTCTTTGGTTGGATAGTTGACTATTCTATTCAATTAAGTAGAAAACAATTTATACTGTTTGGGGGCCTAGTTTCATCTGTTAGTCTCATAGCTATTGCTTTTGTTGATCCATCTGTCAGTTTGATATCTTTCTTGCTACTCTTGTTTATTGGTCACTGCGGAATAGGATTCCTTGATGTTTCTGCAGACGCCTGGGTAATTGAAATTTCACATGAGAAAGAGCGAGGGAAACTAAACGGCGTAATGGCTGCTAGTTTGTTCGCCGGTATGGCTATTGGGGCCTCTATAATAGCCTTAATAGCACAAAATCTTGGTTATAGCATTGCTTTTTTAGCAGCTGGCTTATTGATATTACCAATAATTCTTTTCCCGCTTTTTATCAAAGAGATTAAAAAAATCAAAAAACATCAAAAAATTGCATTACTCCTTATTAGCGAATTCAGAAAAAAAACAACACAGTCCATAGCTGTTTTTTTACCAATAGTTCTAATTGGCGGTGGAATTATCCAATTTGCGGTTCCAATTTACATGAAGATCAATCTTCAGTTGGATATAGGTCAAATAGGATTGATTGCAACAGTATTCATACTGGCAAAAGTGGTCGGTTCGTTAGTCTGTGGAGCAACCTCAGATAAATGGGGCAGGAAAACATCCATATATATTATTCTTGGATTAAGTGTTTTCTTTTCAGCTTCGTTGATATTTGCAAACAATTGGCAACTTTTGACTGTTCTCTATGGAATAATTGGATTCCTGAGCGGCGGTTTACTTTCAGTATTAATGGCCACGTGTATGGATATAACCAATCCAAAAATCGGTGCAACACAATTTTCAATTTTAATGAGCCTGGCAAATGCTGGTGAGCTAGGGGGAGGAGGTACAAGCGGTACCCTGATTTCGCTGCTTGGTTTTGGCCGAGTATTTCTCTATTCTGCTTGGGTTTTTGGACCTGCCTTAATTATATTGTATTTTATTAAATTCAAGAAACAAACCAGAAAGGCATGACATATTGCTCACGAAAAAAAGATTCGACAGTAGTACAAGATACCAAGATAACTTGTGTTTATTTTAGTAAATCATACCGCAGCATCGCATCGCGGATTAGTTCAGTTTTTGAACCGTCTGAATTAACTAAAGTAAGCGTAGTTCCTTCAACTGGACAGCCTCTTGAATAACATATATCTTGATGCACATCGCTTTTAACCTTTCCACCCAAATGAGAACTCATTCCATATGCAATATGTAATCCAACTTTTTCATCTTCAAGAATATTACCAGTGATTACTGCCTTTGGATTACAACCAATACCCAATTCAGCAATATTTCTGCGCGTATCGTTTTCTGCAAAGAATATCCGCATTTCTTCTGCTTTTCTACTATTTTCAATGATTTTGACAATCCGGTTATTTTTTATAACATACTTTACAATTTCTTCATTATAATTAACTGGCAATATTCCTTCAGTCTTGCTTTCTCCAAATTTGTAAACCTCCTCAGATGTTGCTTCATAGGGAGTCTTCCAACCTTCCCCACTAGGAAAATTTATGAATTGACCTTTTCCACTGCAATCTCCACTTTCGGATTTTGCAACACGGTTTCTTAAATCAATATGGAACGTGTCGCCCGTTGAAAACACTACTTCTGCAGCAATAGCATTATTTAACATGCGTTCAATAGCAGTAGCATACACCTGTACCTCTGCATAGTTGGCTCTAAATGCAGTTTCTTCCATTCTTCTTTCTACCGTAGGCATGCTAGCACAGCGAGTTATACTTTCTTCAGCAAGACATATCGGTACCAGCGAGGATGTTGCAGAGAACTCAGTCATTGCGATGACCAAGTTTGATTTGCGGGCCGCATCAACGATTTCCTGTGGAATAGGTGCACTAGGTTGGCCTGTAGCATCATACTCCAATATAACAACAGAGAATCCTCGCTCAGCACCCATTTCTCTGAAAGTACTGTACCACTCTTGAGCCATCTCTCTACGGTCCCTCCATACCGCAGAATCCCTGATATCATCATGTGGAATATCTACCAAGAATAAAATTTTCTCGCCAGATTTAGGTGCAAATACATCTTTAAACAATTTTATTCTTTCCTCGGGTCTCATTTTTTTATCCCCAATAATAGAACAACAGTCATTTCTTTATAAAAATTGTAGTTTGAGACATTATATCACAAAGATCAGATTATTGATAGATAAATACAATCCCCTGTTTTCCGCCATCTTCATAATAAATACAAGCTTTTTCAATATAAATGATTTCATCTATAGATATATATAGCGGTTTTAATGCAAGAGAGCCCGATACATTTTCCCATTCATTATTCAAGTAATTTTTTACATTACCCACATTCTGAATTGGATCAGACATATTTCCAGAGTTTCCAAAATTGTCTTTTAAATAGTCGTGTAATGTAGCTCCAGTCCCCCATGTCGATTCATTAGAATTAGGCCATGGTTTGATCAAAAACCGTTCTTTAACAGACAGATCATTGCCTACGTTTCCTTCAGTGGAAACAGTGATATATTCAGTAGATACGCTAACATTATAGTGACATTCCATGTCTGGGAAAAGAAAGCCAGTTGTATTCTCAAAAAATCTGCTGTCCATACCCTCAACCATTGTAGAAAAGCTTGTAGCAATGTTTTGTAACTCAGCTTCTTTCCGCCAATCGTTTTGAAAAACCAGTGAAAATACTGCAGCTATAAGAATACCCATAGCAATCATGAGGCCGATCTGAGAAAGGGTTAGACCCATTACACCATTATTGTCTCTAATAAATCTTGACATATGTCCTACTGTTGTCTCCTTTTATAAGCTCAAGTTTCAAATCATAAACGCCCGGATGAAAAATAGCTATTTCATTGTGATTTTTACCTGAGAAACGTGCATTTGAATGATAAGTAAAGATTCTCCCAGTATTCATCACAAAATAATAGTTATTGCTCGTATTTTCGTCAAGTGTGATATTATCTGGTTCAAAGCTACTATTCACTGGTAAACCACCGAATACAATGAATCTCAGGGAAGAGGGAAAATCTGCATGTACTGTAACCATTGTTCCCTCATCAGCATACTCAAACATGTTTTCGGCCTCAGATACAATTTTATCTGTTTCGCATTCAACTTGGTGAATCTGTGAATCTATCCAAATATTATGAATTGCAATAGAGAAAACAGCGATAATTACAGCTGCTACAATGATTGCTACCACGATATAGATGGGTAAACCCATAACTGCCTTTTCATCACACAACATACAATACTTCCCTGTATTTCATTAATCAAATAGACATTATAAAAATTTATAAATATTTAAATAAGTATCTATTGATAGTAAATGTAAAATGAGAACATCAAATAATCGAATTTTAGGAATATCAACGACTTTCATCAAAAACGAGAAAGCAGTTCTAGGATTACCAATGAGATTAACAGTATCCCTTATTATTGGAACCGTGGCACTAGTTGCAATACTATCCTATGTTATGAATCCATGTCTATTTCCAGATAGAATGATAGTATCTGTAAATCCCATGGTAAATATTGTATCCGGAAATAACTCTACTGACATAAACATCACAATTTACGTCAATGAAACCAATGGATATCCCATCAAAAACGCAAATGTAATCATAAAAGGGTTAACAGGGATAGGTGCAAATCACACGGATGAAAACGGAAAAACTATTATTCAGATAACTGTAAAACTAGAAAATGGAGTAACTGAGGGATACCTAGATGTTTCCGTCAAAGCAGCATGCCATGAAACATTCTCACAGCAAGATATGATAAAAATACTGCGACATTGATCACCTATGAACCATCTTCTATTTTACTAGGTATTTCACTGGTTTTTTTAAAAGGTCTAACAATTACTGACCCGACGCTGAACGCTTTAAACAATGCCGATCCAATAAGGATGAAACCTACCAACAACAAAAACAGAGGGGAAACAATAATTTCTTTCTGACCCATGGCAATAATTATTGCAGCGATAAAAGCAATAATGCCTCCAATGACACCTGTAATTTCTATGGGAATCTCCATTCTACCAAGCTTCATCACAGGAGGTTCTCTGCGTTCAATTTTCTCAAGTCTGGATTCAACACCTTTTAAAAACTTAGAATTATAGATATGACCCTCCTTAATTTCTCCATTAATAATATCTAAAGAAGAACTAACCTCACCAATTTTTTCTTTTAGAAAAGCCACCTCAGTTTGCTGTGATATTAATTCCTCTTGCATGATAGTAAATTCACTATCAAGTATTCTTGACACTTCATCAAAGTTTTTATTTTCTGTTCCACCCTTTAAAATCTCAAAAATTCTCCCCATATTCCCTTCTACCATATTGCCTGGCGTCAAATTAGCGGAAGAATCCAGTTTTCTACGAGACAATCTTTTTTCTACTGCAGACAACCTAGAACTTAAACTATTTGCTGTCTGATCCAGTTTTCTAATCCAACTTCTAAACGACTGAACAGTATCCTCGGAAGGAGTTTTATCCCTGAGAGCTTTCTTTTTCCTCGCGTTAGTCTTACGTTTATCAGCTAGCATAGTTCAACTCTTTTAATTTCCACAGACATGTACCCCACCTTATGGACGATATGGCTCTTTAGAATGAATGTCACTCGATCTTGGAATATCATAGTAATAGAAGCATCATTGAAACGCGATTGGCTCATTCTCTATAAAGCAGTACGGTTTCAAGGTCTTCAAAATCTTCATATCCTGATGCTTTTACAGTCATTTTCATATATGCCTCATTGACATTAGCATCTAATTTTACCGCGTCATCAGCAAAGGTAAGTGTAGCTACACCCTGTGCATCCGTTGTAGCTTCCTGAGCCGTGTGCCCACCCGAAAGTCTTACAACCGCACCTGAAATAGGATCATGACGATCATCATTAGTCGTAACTTTAACATTAACAGAAAATCCGCTAAAATTCAATTCTGCAGCTGATCCGCCTGCATCTTCTGTTTGAACCGAGCCAGAGGTAACTTGAGCATTCATAGTTTGTGTCCCCTGGGGGATCATAAAAATTACTGCCGCAATAACTGCCACAGCCACAATCATGACTATTATCAAATACATCGGTAATCCTAGTACTTGTGCCTCATTGTTTCTCCTAAACTGACATAATTTTACCATCGTTTTCTCCCCTGTTTCCTTTTAATTGAAAGATGATATTAAACCTATTTATATAAATATTTCTTTTTATTTAGATTTATAAAAAATGTTGCATCTATACTTTCTTGCCAGTATATTTGTAGAATACTGCACCAATATCAAATCTAGGATTTCCCCATTTTACAATTAACACATATGCCGTGTTGACTGACAAAACAACTACTGCAAACAAGTCGTCCACACAAGCTACAGCTATTTATAACACCTGGTTTGCCGCAAATACTACACAACCCCATAAGGTCCATGTTCTACTGCGCTCCAAGTAATATCAATTTTTTCTTCAACTCATCCAGTGGAATGTTTGTAACAACAAGAGGAATATTTTCACGCTCAGCCAATTTTATCGCAAGAGAGTCAACAGACCCTGGTTTATGGTAAACGACAACCGTTGGTTTAACAGGATGAACACGAACAGCAATCATAGGACTTCTACCATATCTTATACCAGTGAATACCAACGCCCTTTCTGTACTCCAACCATAAAGTTTTGCATAATCCACAGAATTTATAGTCTCAATAGTCTTAATACTATCAACTACTGTAAAACCCTTCACACTTTTCTTAAGACCAATATCTTTAGAGGTTAAAACGTTCCCAGATATCTTCTTAATGAAGGTACCCACAGGAATTGAAAACGGATATTCCATTATCTCAAGAATTCCCTCACGAGTCTCAATCATAGAGCTATACTGACGTAAAATCTTCCCGCCACGTTTTTTTTCATCAATCTCTATAAGAGCGCCAATAACTTTCTTGATAGTCTGTATACCTGGAGATTTCCGTCTCCCCGACTCATAATCACTTATAACACTCGGAGACAGCATTAAATGGTTTGCCAGTTCAGTTTGACTAATGTCAAAGACATTACGCCATTTGCGAATGGTCTGGCCAGGTTTTGGACTAAGAGTTATCTCACCAGCTATTTTCTCAGACAAAGCATTTTTTATATTCATATCTCACTCCTTCACAGGTTTAAACTTATATCCATAATATATTGCACCTGTGTATCCATCTTCTTGAATTCTTCTGAAAGTATTTTCAACTTTCATGCCAATTTTTACCTCATCTATATTACAGTCCACAATTTGAGCTGTTATTTGAGGTCCTTCTTCCAACTTAATAATCGCAACTGGATAAGGAACTTGCTCTTTAAAAGCCTCAGGTCCTACATGGATAATAGTATAGGTAATAATTTCTCCTTTCCCACTAAGCTTTATATCTTCCATCTTGCCCAAACTTTTTCTTCTGCAATGTGGACAGGCTTCACGTGGTGGAAAAAAGACTCTTTCACATGATCCGCACTTGTTTCCTATAATATTATATCTCTGGGGTATCTCTCTCCAAAATCTTGCAACTCCTCCTGCCATTTACATCGCCTCCAATATATGAACAGTACAAGTTGCACCAGAGCCACCTATGTTATGAGCCAGTCCAATTCTTGCATCCTTAACTTGTCTTTTCTCTGCTTCTCTCCGCAATTGTTGAGCAATTTCTACTAGTTGAGCAACACCCGTAGCCCCAACAGGATGACCTTTTGATTTCAGACCACCACTAGTATTTACTGGCAGTGAACCATCCAAAGTAGTAATTTTATTTTCTACTGCTTTTCCACCCTGTCCTTTTTCTACAAAGCCAAGATCCTCAATTGCACATATCTCTGCAATGGTAAAACAGTCATGAACCTCTGCCAAATCAATGTCACTGGGCGTTAAATTTGCTTGTTTATAAGCCATTTTAGCTGCATGAACTGTTGCATCTAATGTACAGATATCCCTTCGCGAGTGAAGCGCAAGAGTGTCAGAACCCTGCCCAGATGCAATGATTTTGACTGGTTTATCGGTGAATTCCTTAGCCTTTTCAGCCGCACATAGCACAACAGAGGCTGCACCATCGGTTACAGGCGAACAATCCAGCAGCCCAAGAGGACGTGCGACCATAGTAGCATTTAACACCTGTTCTAAGGTAATTTCCCGCTGATATTGTGCATAGGGATTCAAGGCACCGTTGGCATGGTTTTTCACTGCAACCTGGGCAAGTTGTTCTTTTGTTGTTCCATATTCGTGCATATGTCTTTTTGCAATCATAGCATAAAGTCCTGGGAATGTCACACCAAAAAATGCCTCCCATTCTTGATCCGCTGCTGTAGCAAGGGTTTCCGTTGCAAAATTACCTCCAACATCATTCATCTTTTCAACGCCGCCAACTACAACTATATCATTCATTCCAGATGCAATTGATAAATACCCTTCTCTTATCGCAAGACCACCAGAAGCACATGCGCCTTCAACACGAGTGGCAGGAATATGTAAATGTGAAAAACCAGATGCATCTGCGACCAACGCCCCAACATGTTCCTGTCCAACAAATCTTCCTGAACTCATCGAACCGATATACATAGCATCTATGTCTTTTCCACCTATATTTGCATCAAGTATCGCTTTTGATCCTGCTTCTGCAATCAATCGACGAAACGATTTATCCCACAGTTCTCCAAATTTTGTAAGTCCCACTCCAATAACTACTACATCTCTCATTTCATATCACTCCCAATACAAAAGATCCGTAAGTTTAGCATACGTACCATAATCAATATATTCTTTATCTTCTACCATTTGTGCCACTGTTGGAGCATTATCACGCGCCAACTCGGTAATTTTATCTGTAATCGTGATATCGAAACCATCACTCCCAGCCCCCGAACCATAACTTGTAAGAAATACTCTTTCTCCTGGTTTAGCAACGTCCAACACTGATGCCAACCCAACAAGTGAAGCCCCAGAATATGTGTTACCAATATATGGCACAATAAGTCCTTGTTTTATTTGATCATATGTAAAACCTAGTTTTTTGGCAACACTTACAGGAAATTTGCCATTAGGTTGATGAAAAATTGCATAATCATAGTCTTCAGGTTTTGTATCAACTTTTTGCATAAGATTAGTTGCACAGCTTATTATATGCTTAAAATATGCTGGTGTTCCAGTAAATCGCCCTCCATGAGATGGGTATTTCCGCTCAGCCCTTCTCCAAAAATCTGGCGTATCTGTGGTAAAAGATAATGTGTGATTTATAGTTGCCACAACATTATCCCTTCCTATTATAAAAGCGGCCCCTCCTGCAGACGCTGAGAATTCCAGGGCATCTCCTGGGGCAGCTTGTGACGTATCGGCACCCACTGCTAGCCCATATTTTATCATATCTGCCTTAACAAGTGCTGTACAAGACTGCACTCCCGCAGTTCCAGCCTTACAGGCAAACTCATAGTCTGCTACCATCAAATCAGGAGTTGCACCAATCGCTTCTCCAACAATTGTTCCAGTTGGTTTTACAGCATATGGGTGAGATTCACTCCCAATATAAATAGCACCAATATCTTGAGGATCTATTGTGCATCGTTTAAGTGCTGAACGAGCTGCTTCCACACTTATTGTTGCCGTGTCCTGATCTATCGAAGGAACTGATTTTTCGTTTATTCCAAGTCCTCTGCTTATTGTTGCTCCGTCTTTACCCCATACAGATGCAATAACCCCTGCCTTAATTCTATATCGAGGTATGTAGGATCCATAACTGACAATACCTATGTCTCTCATTTTTAATTACCCAGAGGCATAAACAAGAAGAGATATTTAAAAATGACGATTTATTTTTCGTCTATAAACGAATATTTTACCCTTGTAACGTTATTTTCTTCCCTTTCTTCAAGGCATCAACAGATTTATCTGCGTGTTCTTCCAGTTTCTTTTTATCCATCACAGCACTGCGGGCCCGGATATTTTGTTCCTGGATAGCTTTTTTAGCTTCCTCCCACTGTTTTCTCCGTTCCCCTTTAACAGCAATTATTTTGGATCTCATCTCAACTGCTTTCTCATGATTTGCTTGAGCATCATTCCGTACTTCAATATATTGCTCATGTTTCTTGTTAGCTTCACCTATGGAAATAGATAACTCACGAACTAATTTGAGATATTCCTCATGTTTCTTCTGATTTTCATCATAATATTTCTGAACCTTTTCGTGCTCTTCATCTGCCTTCTTGAACAGTTCAGTTATGACATCATCTTTATCAGAAATATCAATTTCTAGTAATTTTTGTTTCTCCAACTGTTTTTTAGTGTGTTTATACTCGTTTCTCTTTTCCCGTATCAAGTCAATCAGTTCATTCTCTTCAGATGAACTCATCGGAGTTGTTTCCTGCCGGTATTCAAGCATCTGAAAATCTGCCTTGAGTTCCTCAACACGCAATGGTAAATTCTTAAAAACCTCGCCCTTTTTCTTCTGTTTGGCCTCAATAAGTTTCTTTGCCTGCTCCTGCAGTTTATTCCGTAGTTCCTTGTGCTGTCTCATTTTGGAAACAAGTTCGTCTCGTTCTTCCTTGGCTTTCTTCATCGCTTCTCTAAGTTCTTTATGATTCTCATTTAGCATGTCCCGTTCTTCGCGTAACATCTTCGCCAAATCATTGAGCTCATTACGTCTCTCAATATAGGACTGGTATTTCTTCTCTGAATTCCTCAGTTGCTCCATATCTTTCTTTTTACTAGGTTCGTCAATCATAGGAAACACAACAACATATTTTGTAATGAATCTGTCAATATTATCTAACCACTATCTCAATCTCATTTTTACCTTTTATGGCAATCCAGGGTATCCTTATATCAGCGTAGCCGCCAGCAGGAATAGTAATATCCTCTACTTTATTCTTTTCCTCGTTGTTCACATACAAAACAACACTAACATTACTGGCTGATGCATTGCCTTTATTCTCTAGTTTGAAAGAGGATGTTACCCTGTCCCCCTCCTTGAAGGTCTTTGGCCAGTGGAATACACTACCAAAAGATAGCTCTGCTTTTGCACCTTTTATCATAGTCATAGCAGCCATCTTTTCTGATTTCTTTTTACCCTCTACATTAACCGCAATATTTATTTCTGCCCAATCGTCAGGTTTTACAAGATCTGTAGGTTTTACCATCAAAACCACGGGTTTGGATTTACCGGGTTCCAATGTAATCTTTTTTAAATCTAATGATGTAGTCCACTTGGGGGATTCTGAATTTACTAGGGCGGTTATCCCATAGCTGCGAGTCTTTCTAGTATGATTTTTAATTATCATTTCAAAACTTGCTACCTCATTGGGGAATATCTCCTTTATACGTTCAAGACAGGTAATTTTTACAAATTTAGTGGTAAGTAAAAATATCATTATTATGATAATGAAGAAGGCTATAATAAATAACATTGCAACCAGGAAATGAGGCGCATAAGAGCCAAATACCCCATCAAGACCCAGATTCTCTGCTGCAGATTCAAAAAATCCATACAGATTTTCTAGAAGATTTGGACCGATAATCGTTGTAGTTACATTTTCTGTTTTAGATATGTCACCGTTTTCTGAAGTGACGGTAAATGTCAATTTATCGGAGGTTACATTCGTATTCTTTGGAACATATATTGTTACTTCGATTTCGGATTCGTTATTAGGATACAAATTCTTTACAATTTTTTTATACGATAGATTCCATCCATGTTCTGAGGATACTTCTATCTGGTAATCATCAGACCAGATACCAGTATTCTTGTTTTTAATCTTAAAATGATACGTATCATTTTCTCCATGCCGTATTGTCTTATCTGATGGAGTAACAACATTTATCTCGTACTCAACTGCATCTTCAGATACTTCTACAACTGCATCAAAAGTATCCTTTCCAGTGCTACCAATTGCAACAAAAGTTACTTCGAGTTTAGCACCATCAGCAGCTAAAGTATCAGATGTGACTATCACGTTAACAGTTTCCGCTCCATCCTTAGATATGGAAACAGATTCTGAACTAATTTCAATAGCCCACGCTTCTTTTTCTTCTTCTGAAAAACCAGATGTCGTTATCTTAACAGTATCGTCTTCAGAATCACTTGTAATATTAATGGTGTATTTTACATTCCCGCCATGTACAACTTTTTCGCTTGAAGGATCAGCGCTGACCTCCATTTTAATATGATCTGTCTCTTCAAACTCTAATTTGAGTGAAGATGGATATTCTTTTGAATCGTACAATAACTTGGCATCCCTAAGCAAACCTAAGTTAAGCGTGGTATCATTATTGCTAACGTAAACATTCAAACTCAAATGAGTACCGTGGGTAATTTCAATGTCATCAAGATTGCCAAAAGTGAATATTATTATCTTACCAGACGACGGAGAAAGATCCAGAAGAGTATTATCGAGTTCTCTTTCTGAAGAGGCAATCTCATTACCGTTATAAAAAAGCACAGCAGTCACTTTGATTTTGTCTTTTAATACTGTTTTATCCTTATGACTTATGTAGAGATAGGCAGTTGCCTTAGTCAGTATCTTACTTCGGTTAAGATCTGGAGCAACCCAATTTCCAGATTCTTCTAGTAACTTAACATCTAAACAAGCATCCTTTGTCGGTTTTTCCTCATCCATTTCATTTCCATCGTGAAGATAATAAACTTTTGTATTTTCATCTTCACTGCCCGGTGCCTTAAATGGCAAAGTTACCGATGATGAATGACTAGTTGAATCATAAACAAAAGACGATGACATGACAGCAGTGAAAATTTCAGATACTTGCTCTTTAGTAATATTAATCTCTTCACCTTCAGCCATGCTCCTGAATTCTTTAATTAATGCCCCTATTTCTTGCAATATGGGTCTTTCACTATTGTTTTCTTGATTTTCAAAAAAATCTAATATTTTTTCCCCAATATTTTCAAAGAATGGCAGTTCAATAACCTTCAGTACGGTATCAACTATTGCCTTATCACCAGGAATTATTTCAATTGAAAATAATAAACTATCTCCCGGATTCAATGTATAATTTACATTTTTTAATATAATTTCTTGCTTATGAATGCTTCTTGGCAATAATTTTGGAGTGATTTGCACAGTTGTATTTTTTATTTCTTTAGGTAATGGTATAAGTGATCCACTATTTGTTGAATATAAACAAACCTTCACTTCGTCTTTATTCATATCAAATTTTGAAGTCATCTCTGATAAAAAATAAAGATCAAATACAACGTCGCCTTTTATTTCAACAGCCTCGTTCCCATAATGTTCGTATGTCTCTACAACACGAAATGGATGAGGGAGAAGTATATCAAATTCCCCAAGTAAATCACCATACTCACTTCCCATAAGCTGCATTGCCCAC
>JAUWWG010000014.1 GCA_030616985.1 Thermoplasmatota archaeon | reverse complement strand
TCTCATTTCCTATAATAGAAATATTACCACTACCCGCCCAAGTAGAATTATCACTACTATAACGATAATACAACGTAACATTATCTAAATCAGACTGACCAGTAGCAGTAATATCTAACGGCGATGATGTTACAGTATATGGAGAAATTGGATCAACTGAGGTATCAATAAGCTCGGTTGTAAAATGATATACAGTAGTAGTGTTGTCCATGCTATCATTGACTGCAACCTTCCACCAATAAGTGGTACCGTATGTGCTTGCCTGGGTAAACGTCCAGTTAACGGTAGTGTTTGCCTCTACGCTATTGTTAGTCTGCTGCAGTATCCAAGATTCAGTTGTGTTTTCATACCAATAAACAGTAAGTGTACCACCCTCACTATCGTTCGCCCAAATCTGACACATGGGCTGCGTGCTTACACCAGTAGTACCATCGGGAGACGGATTTATGAGTGCTATAGCTGGTGGAGTATTGAGGCTTTCATTAAAGAAGCAAATTGCATCAGCGCTACCTGGAGCAGTCTCATCAGGATAACCTGACAGTTTTCCAATGCTGTAAAACTCATAATAGCCTGTTCCGTTAGAGAAGTTAAAGTTCCATTCCCATGGTGATTCGGTATCAGGATTACTTGCATTATTCCAAGAAACATTGCTACCCCAGCTGGAGTTGTCTGTTGAATGGCGGTAGTAGAGGGTGACATTGTTCAATCCACTAGCTGCTGTTGCAGTAATAATATAAGGCGAATATGTCACAGTATAAGGAGAAATTGTATCAACTGATGTATCAGTAACATTTTGTTCACTATCAACACTAATGAATGTTGACTGGTTTACCATATTGTTGTAACCCGTGTTTATCCAAGAGGCACTTCTTGCTGTGTTTGAAACCCTAAATTCATCAATTATACCATCAAAAGAGCTGTCACTCTCATAACCTAACATAAAAGATGTGGGAGTACCTGCATAATTCGCAAGTGCTCCGCTTTCATCGGTGCCATCGATATAAATTCTAGAATTTGATCCGTCCGAAATAAAAACAAAATAATACCATGTATCAAGACTTTTTGCTGCACTTACCCATTGCCGGCCTCCATTATACCATATTTCTATATCGTTTATATCTCCCCCATCACCAAAACCTATGAAAGGTTCGTCATTGTCTGGATTTCCTTCAAAGAGTGTGTCCCAATTTCCAACAGTATTGTCTCTATTATACCAAAACGAAATAGTTTTAAGGGCAGCTAAACCAGCTGAACTCGAAATAGTATCTGTTGTTATACCATCAAAATCGGTCCCCTTACCTATCATAGCATCCGTTAAGTCTGCAGCAGTCTTGCCAGCTCCCCAAGTTCCATTATTACCATTCGCTGTGCTGTCTTGTGATGGTGAAGAGTCTTCATTTAAGTGCCAAACTACCCGATAATCATCATCCCAAACACCTGTCGGATTCTCCTGAGCACCTGAAGTACTATTACCATAATACATATAGATCTCCGTATCAGATGCTGAGCTCAGGCTAGTGACATTCACCCATGCAAATAGCTCACCAGTAGTACCATTGAATGATTCAATCTCATGATTCAATTTCACTCCCGTAGAATTAGTAAACGCAATATCATTACCATTGTTCTGCGCATCATCTCGTAAATCAGTATCAGTAATGTTTACAAGTACCGGGAAGTTAGTAAGATCTCCAGGAACTTGAGAAGAATTTATAGTAATAAGTTTACGACAACTCCAACTTGCATTCCACCAACTGGAGGCATCATTAAACGCATACGCTACATCGTCACCAAAACGGAACATGAGTGTATGCTTACCAAGTGTAAGAACCTTAGAAGTTTCGTACCCAATTTCATCAGATGAATAATTCTCAATATTCACAGAATTGTTCACCCATTCATATTCTAGAGTCTCATTACCACTTTTTATCTCTAAGAATTTCAAATCATAGTTTTCGTTGGTATCACTCCATGTTGCTCCATTCACCGCCGTAATCGTTAAATTACCTCGTCCAACAGTAGTAAACATCACAGTCCATTTACCTCCTACAGTCGGGTAGCTATAAACATTAATAACTGTAATATCAGCGGGAGGACCATTACTATTGATAGAATTAATAATAGGCATAAAAGCAGCAGATAGCAAAATAATTGTTAATATTATAGCCAAAAACTTCTTATAACCACCTAATTTTAAAGGAAAAAAACCATTACCTCCTCCACATTTTTTATTAAAAAACAAAGAACATGTTGCATTAGTTTGTCCTTTCTTCAACTTACTCTTAGGGTAGGTTGAAACAGTTGATTTAACTGATTCATCCTGGAGTGGTGGCTTACCATCTAAAAGAAACAAATCCCTAGTTTTATCTTCAGATTTCTCTTGATCAGAAGAACGTTTCTTTAGAACCTCTTCTACAAGATTATCAATATTTTTTTCCGATTCCGCCATTATTCTTTTTCGATCAGAACAGATTAATTCTTGGATCCTCAGAAATTTATTATCTCGTACATAAGGTTCGGAAACACCAATTATTGCTGATAAAAAAATATTGAAAAAAACTCCTACCATCAAAGAAGAAGTAGAAGATACCTCTTTGTTATCTACAATAACTTTAATCGTCCAACGCCCGGGATTTGCCTTGTGGTCAATACCAATATAGAAAAAATAGGTATTATTTTCTTTTGAACACTTAGAGGGTTTTATGTAAGACGAGTCATGGCTGCTCAGATCCTTCCAGGTGCCTTGATCATACTCCCATCTGTAGTAATTTTCAACTGAACGGTTGTAGGGATCTGGTATTGAATCTCCACTATATGCAATTATACAGATTTTCTCTTTATCAACAGTCAAAGTAAGATCAAAATACTGGAAGTCACCAGCTATAAAAACAGGGTTATTGGAAGATACATGTTGTTCTTCAGAATTAGTCTCTTCAACTGTAGTTGCCTGTGAAAAAGTTATGCCAGAGAGTAAAAATGGTATGAAAATTAGAATAATTATTGCTAATGCCTTTAGTGAAATAGCCCTGGTTAGCAACCCATCTCTTGAATGCATCCTAATAATAGGCATCATTTAGAAATATAAATATCTTACCTTCTCTAGACATCACGAGAAGGTTATTCTAAGGGAATAATCATTCTTGTACAAATCCTCTAGGTATCCAGGAAAAATAAGGGAAAAATAACAGGAGGGAAAATCATAGATTTCCTTCTTCTTTTCTAACAGGATCCATTTTTTACTGATTTTTTTTATTGATCTTTTACCTTTTTAAATACTGAAAACTCAGCTTCTTTACCATTAAAACATGTCAGTTTGGTACTAATCTCCACAGTAACCTTATTATTCTCCTTAGTCAAAAACACAGTTTCATATGAAGATCGGCTGGCACCTCTTAATTTATCCAAATGGTGCTTCTTGATCCCTGCAAGTCCCTCAGGAACAACAAAATCAAGTAAACTTCTGTCAACGATCTCCTCAATTTTGTAGCCAATTAGCTCTGCAAAATAACTATTGATTTGTTTCAATGTTCCTCTCTGAACGATAGCGGCACATTCTGATATTTCATCTAAAATTTTACAGTACTCTTCACCTTCTTTATTGTTCTCATCACTATAAATCGTTTTGTTACTTGTCGATGTAGATAAACTACGATAACTTTCTCTACGTGTAGAAGAAACTAACCGCTCTCTGAAAGATTTCTCTTTTTCAACTAAATTACTTCTTCTCTTTTCAATCTCTTCTTCCAGTTTCGATAGTTTTTTTACTTTTCGTTCAATTTCTTCTAATCTAGTATGTGCCCCCTCAAGATTATCCCCTGACATATCTTTTGTCCCAAATGGCATTTCCTTTTTCGTGGATAAATTTTTATCAGCATTACTGCCAATAATTTTAAGTTTATTTGGAGTTTCACTTTTCCCTTTTTTCGCACGTCCACCGTTTGTTCTTTTAATATTTTCGATCAATGAAAATAATGAACTAATAACAGGAAGGGATAAACGGGGGCGTTTATGAACTATTGAATGTGGAGCAACTTGAGGTTGAGGCAGTGCAATGACAGGTTTTTTCCCTGATATTTTTGATTCCACCCGCTCTTTTTTGGGAGAAAACAAGAAATCTGGATATGTTAAAATGTTTTTGTGATCTATAAGAATAACAAATAGTAAACATCCAAAAACTAGATAGTGGAAAAGATTAGAAATGGCAAGTTCCTTAGTAGTAATTGCAAATCCTAAACCGCCCAACATTATCGCTGTAGGTAGAAAAGAGTACATTAGATTCCTTCTAGTAGCCTTCACGTGAAGATAGGTATTAAAAATAATGAAAATGAGGGATAAAAACAATAATTGCAGATTATTTAACCCAGATAGAATGTAAAAGGGAGTTAATTCAAACATGAATGTTGGTTCATATGCAGCTCTGAAAAAAAATATAAAAACAAATTTGATAGAAATAAAAATCGAGAAAAATACGAAAAAACAGAACGGGAAAAACCAGAGAATACTGCTAATCTTTTTCATAATGCGCTCTTTTTGTTTTTATTCCTTTTATTCAATTCTTTGATAAAATATATGGTTCCGATTGTTCCTAAAATCACTGCTATTAAATCTAAAAAATATGGGGGTATTATTATCGGAATATTTAATCCCGGAACTATAATAACGTCGATACTTCTCATTGCTTCATCAGCATTGTAATCGATATGTGCTTGTGTAGTTAATCCTTCAAGATCACTGGCAAGAATGTTTAAACGTGTGAAGCCCGTGGTATGAAAAACAAATAGTAATTCGAGGTTGCATCTATCAGCAACTGTTTCCGTTCCATTAGAGTGATAAAAGGAGCATTTTTCTTTTACCAGTAAATTTTTTCCTCCTGATGTTTCGCTGAATTCATTTAATTTCTCATAAGATTCCGTGTTTGAATATTGTTTAAAAAGAAATTCAGCTGATTCCGTACCGTAATTCTCTAAAGACACGTTAACGATGTATATATCCTCCCAGGAATTATAATCTGAAATATTGAGATATATCCTTATGAAATTGTCCTGTTGCACCACACGTATTATGCCAAATTTTGGTGAAACGTTCAGCACCCCTACACCTGCGTTACCTGCACTTGCACTAATAGAAAAAAATATTGTAAGTAAAATTATTATTGTAAACAATGGTAATGGCAGCACTCTTCCCCGCCTCATGTGGATATTTCACCTCCTTCTATGTTTCATATGTGTGGAAATCATGTATCCAATGACAAGAAAAATGCATACTATCACAATTATTGCCATAATAGGCACAGTGTTTAATGCCTGTTCTCCAGTTTGTGATGAAGGCGGTCCTACATTTATTTGAGTGATAAAAGTCTGGGTTTCTCCACCTGTTTCCAGCGCATAATAAAGGAAACCAATTTTATTTTCTCGGATAGCTTCGATTTTAACAGTTACAACATATTCTGAAGTATCTGTAGATATTACAGTCTGGGGTGTTCCTTCTTGGTTTTTGCTAGATATCTTCAATATGGTTATGTTTTTTTCATCACTCCATATGTCTAATGTTGCTACTCCACTTCCAGATATATAGACAGCTATATCTATTATTTCTCCCTCATTCATTTCAAGGTTTTTCTCGTACTGAAAGACTATAGCCTCAGGCATTTCATATATTTCGTAATTGCTATGCCCTACAAATATTTTCAAATCTGCAGGACTTAGTCCAGGTGCCGATGCGAGGGTAAAGTTAGCGGTGGTTATAATATAGGAGCCGAGGATTTTTCCTGATATGGTTCCTTCAATTTCAATAATTCCAGGTTTCCAAGATTTCGAATGTAAAGTGACATTATGCGAACTATCGGAATATGGAGAAAGTATTATGTTAGAATCTGCGACTTCAATAATGTCGTCATCTGCCTCATAATTAATTGATATATTTAATGGAACGTTGCCCGTGTTCTCGATTTTGAAAGAATCATCACGAAAAACAACAATCTCGGTAAATGGAGTTACATTAAATTTAATTAAATCAGCATGGCTTTTTGCAAGGCCAACAGTTGGTTTTTCCACAACTACACTTTTGAAAAATAACTTATTCTCATCTTTGTACACTTCTAACGTCCAGTTTTCATGATAATATATGATTTCAGGAAAAGTATCTTTTATACCTACACAAAAACTATAGACATCATTGTTTTTCTGACAACTCTCACTATTCAGGTAAGAACGGCCCCCATATTCCATTTCATCTTTCCACAATGCTTGAATATTTTCGTCATACTTCCACTCATAATAGTTAGTTGCGTTCCTCTCCCCTTCAGCAGGTATAGAATCGCCATTGAAGAATTTAAGACTTAATTTCTGGAAATCCTGGTTTTCCAATGTTACATTTATATAATGCCAAATACCAGCAACAATCACTGGGTCGCCAAAACGTGTTTGTGTTTTTTCTCCGATTATATGAATTTCCATAGATACAGTATCATCAGCAGAAATAGATGAAAAAAACGGCAATAGCCCTATTACAAACACTATGAAAATAATCATGCAAGCTTTATGACCCATCCCAATCACCTCACCATAGTGAATTTTAGAATATTTGGAGTAATATCTCTTATACCTATCAGCCTATTAAAGTTTTTCTTTTAAATGGTATCCGGTAAAATTTTATTTGGAAAATACGAGTGTCATCTGTGGTCAGTTTATCGGATCATATAAGGAGAAGATTTAAAGGGAAAGGTGTCGCAAAAAATCTGAAGATTTCTACTCACGAAAATATAATCCTATCTTTGCTTAGTTTTATTCTCCTTCAATTTTTCCAATAACAAAGAAGTGTTGTTCCTAGATTTTTTGTTCTATCTATGTTGGCGTCCCTAAATAGTAATGTATTGTTGAGTGGTAATCTCCTGCTTTTTGACCAAATGGTATGTTACATTTGTATTCCACATCACTTGTTTTCTTGCTTGTGCCATCAATTTCTGCAAGGTGATATGTTGAGGCGCTGCCATAAAAGTATATTGGTTTGCATCCCGTGAAATTAGTAAATGTCTCTAGATTTCCGCCTCGTACCCATATTGTTTGATTAGAAATATGGGCAGTGGAATATGTTTTATGTATTAATGTTTCTACATCAACTGACAAAGAGTAGTCTATATTTGATCGTGTATTGATAGTAATGTTAGAGGCTGCCGTTGCATTTTCACCGGGAGCCCCTCTGATAGTTAGCATTCCTGCACTTACAACCTCTGTGTAAGAATACACTCCAAACTCGTCTTTTACATAGGATGTGGTTGCAGACGTAGCATTTTCTCCGCTATCAATAACAGATATTTTAAAATTCCAGGACCAAACGTCATTGATGGCATTCTTTGTGTCGTCCCAACTGTCATCTCCAGGGGCATACCTAAATTGATGCCTTGGCATAAATGAAAATGTTAGGTTGTGACATTCAGTATGTGCAGGACTGCCTGCTGGATCAGATACGGCTATTTCGGTCATGGTTCCTCTGACTACTTCATCATCAGGCCATAACATGACATAGTTTGCAGTTCCAGTGGTATTCTCATAGCGCAAAAACATGTTTAAATTTCCACCAAGATTTCCGCTATTGTTATATATTATACTGTCGTCGCCATTGTCAAACCATGCAGCAATATCTATGTATTCAATATCATCCCATCCCTGATCACTACTGATGTTGATACAGAATTTATATTTCTGATTAACGTTAATTTGTGAGTTCAACTTAGAAACACCTGCTAAGGTTTGAAAATCATACCAGTTAATTTTAGGTTTAATTCTTAAGACCGGTGGTTCTTCAGGCAGTTCTTCAGGTGGCTCTTCATCTCCATAAATTGATAAGGTGAGAAACGTGTCGGAGTCTACGTCTGATGTGATGTCTCCGGCACCTACAATTTTTACTATGGGAACCACGTTGATTAAACTGCTAGTAAACACAGAAAGTAATAGAGAAACCAATAAAAGGTTAATAAAAATTTTTCTCTTTAATATCGTTTTTCCACCTTTTCTTCTATTGTTTTCCATGCTGCCGTTCCTTTCACTTATATTGATATATCAAAGCACGGTAATTATTATCACGTATACTGTTCACAAGTAACATTATATAAACTCTCCTCATTAAAATGTCAAAATGAAAAAACGACACAGAAGATTATTACCTATTAAAAAAGACAATTTCAATCATTTGACGGGAGATACCGATTCGCAATAGCAAAACTAATACGAACCAAGATTGAGACAAAAAAGTGGGACATCCGAACTGTCAAAAACGCACTTGGGCATCGAACAGAAAATACTACGGAAGCCTATGTCAAATTCGCAGAAGACTATTACCGCTATGACCCGTATGACTGGCCTTCGGCTGTGCTGAAATTTCACAAAAACTCTAAAAAACATTGTGGAACAGCAGAACAGGTCGAGCCAAGCCATTTAGACCCGAAAACCGAAAAACGACTAAAAAGTGCAGTTTGCGGTCAAAGTATAAGGAGAGAAGTTAGTGCTCCCGTCGGGATTCGAACCCGAGTCTAAGCCTCGAGAGGGCTTGATGATTGGCCGGACTACACTACGGGAGCAATATGTTTTCTTATCCTCCTGAGGCAATCTGTATAATTGTTAGTTCTTGATTATTGTTTAGTACGTCGTCAATTGGTATAGGTTTATTGTTACTCATTACGATAAGTGTGTCTGGTTTAAGCTTGATTTTCTTTAGGAGATATTCAACAGTCGAACCTGTTTCTACGTTGATTTTTCTCGTCTCTTTTGTTCTTAATATTTTGGCCTTTATTTCCACTTGAATCGATAGGGATATAAAAAAGTCTTTGATTAAGCTTTTGACGGCTTTTATCTCTTGCTGGGGTAGCCAAGCCCGGCCCAAGGCGGTGGTCTCGAAAACCACTGACATGAAAATGTCCCACGAGTTCAAATCTCGTCCCCAGCGCTATCATCTTACAAGACATGTGGAAGCGAGTGGTTTATAAGAGTATCTAAATGCAAGACAAGTATCAAGTATTTCAGAAAAGCGGCTCTACCATATTGAACTCTTTATTGCTGATTATCTCAAGTTCTGCAACTATGAGGTAAGTAAAGAGTCTGTATTAGCCTACTTAAACGTAATACGAGAGAAGTATCATCAAAGCACATATAGAAAAAGAATGCTATAGTTAAGACGATTTTTTTTTAAGATACTTTAATCTTGATTATTTAGATAAGATAGATATAGCACCCCAGCCCTCATATTTACCTAAAGGAGTGGGTAATAAAGATATACAAGAAACTATTGATTACTTCAAGGGACATAAGTTCGATTTATAGATGAAAGCAGTCATATTCCTTTGTTATACATGTATGAGGGCAAGTGAGATATATAGGTTAAAAGAAGAAGATATTGATTTAGAGGAACATAGTATAATCATACTTAAAACAAAAACAGGACATGCAAGAAAAGTGTACTTCAACAATGAGGTTAAAAAAGCATTGCTGCAAATAGCTCAAGACACAGACTATATTACTATTACTCAAATCTACAATCCCAAACCGCCCTTTCAAGAGATGGTTATTCATTATTCTTTTCGGAAGATATAGGAAGAGTAAAAAACATTGTCGTGCCTTTTTCTTTTCCTTCGCTTTCAGCCCATATCTTTCCACCATGTCTTGCTACAATACGTTTGCAAATAGTAAGACCAAGACCGCTGCTATCAAAATCATGACGAGCTTCATCAGCTTTGTAAAATTCATCAAAAATATGACTGAGTTGCTCCTCAGTCATACCTATACCTGTATCCTTAATGGAAACAGTGACAAAATCCTTATCCTCCTTCACATCAATCGTAATAGTGCCACCATCGGGACTGTATTTAACAGAATTACTGATAAGATTGTCAAACAGTTCTGTCAGCCTCATTTTATCTGCTTTTATGATGGTTTTATCAGATATCTGGTTATCAATCTCTATGATGTTTTCCTCAAACAATAATTCATTATTTTTGATAACATCATTAACTTCATCCAATAGATTCGTATCCTACATATCCAGATTTGCCTTTGGAGAGCTAAGCTTTCCAAGTTCAATTGTGTTAACCACTAGGTTTTTCATATATCTGACATTTCTGTTCAATACCTCAAACATTTTTTTTGATTTCGGGTCTGTTTCCGTTTTCTCTAAGATTGGAAGTAAATTTATAAGTGGTCCGAGTGGATTTTTAAGGTCATGGCCAAGATTATCAATGAATTCATTTTTTTGCATTAAGAGTTTTTCCACTTCTGCAGTTCTATCTTCTATTCTCATTTCAAGGTTATTTACCAACGTCTCAATAATTCCATTAGCATCTCTGATGTCATTATCCGTTTTTTCTAAATGATGTAACAGATATGCTGCAGCAATAAAAAAAATTATTATTGTCAGTGAAATATTAATAATTATATCAAATGTTGTTATATTTTCAATGAAAATAATGAAGTATAATTCTATCAATAATGTTAAATTTATTCCTAAAAAAATGGCTTTAATTGCAACCCATGTAATATGAGGAATGAGCTGCTGTTTCCTTTTAGCATCTTCAAATAATTTTTTTGATGATTGCTGATTATAAATGCGATTTCTACAATGGTTTCTAGGTGAATAATTTTTTTCCCATTCTTGTAGTTCCTTAATGATTTCCGGTTCCTCTTTCATTTGAACCTTCACCTGAATGATGAGAAAACAAGATATTTAAATTATAACGTATTCAATTTATCTAAGTTTACTTCTAATCCCATCCTTTTTATAATTGGTTAATGTCCTAAAGTGTATATAATACCATATTATTATTAGGAAAACAAATATAATCTAAATGTAAAGTAAAAGTGTCTGTCGGCTGGTTCCACATAAATTAAAAATATTATCTTCATATAAGAATATATTTGTCTAGTATAACAGCAGTTGATTCTGCTTGGTTAAATTATATCAACAATAAAAGAAACTTACCACAACTCGGTGTATGACTCGTTTTACAAAAAATTAAGGGACACGGTTGAGCATTATTTTATCTGCAACTGCACTGTAACAGTTTTCTTTAATCCAATTCTTTACTGTTGGGTCGGTGACCTTGATTCCGCTTGGGGCTTGAAAGCCCTTACTACTTTTGCTCAATGCTTCAACTTTTGATTTTAATATTAGCCTTTTAACTGTTGTCCAATGACTGCGATCTTGGTAAATATCAACCTGTTTGAAGTATTTGTCTCAGGTGAATTCCTTACCCCATTTTATGTTATCCAAGATATTCATAAATCAATTGTAATATCTGCTCCAGTATTGGAAACCGCTCCACGAGTCTTTCCAAGAATAGCAAGAATGGGTTGGTTGCTTTGTTTTTAGGCATACTTATTGATAGTGGATCAGACCATTCACTTTCAATACCACGATCTATATCTGTGCTTAGGGGGTTTAAAGATTTCAAAACGGGAAATCTTTAAACCCCAAAAAGTCTGTTTGACAGCCTACAAACATGTTTTTAAAGCATTATTGAATTAGTGTATTTAGTTCTAATATTTTGATGAATTTAAACGGTACTAACCTATACTTTTAGATAAAATCCTTTTATAAGCTTGCTAAAATCTTTGTTTTAACAAGGGTAATATGTACCGGTAAAATTCATGATAATGTCCCTTCCCCAGCGTTCCAACATAAGAAAAATAGGCAGAATCAATATTTGCTCTAATCCCTTTTTACCTGTAAAAACGGATTAGTTTCTCTTTCCTGACATTTTTTACTGATAAACGAGTTAGATATATTGTATCCTGAAATGTGAAGGTAAAAAATACTGGCAAATCTCATAATCGCGTTCTGATTTGAAAAGAGATATTTGTGTGATATTTTAATAGATTGAACATTTGGTTTAAATTGGTTATTACCCATTATAGAATGGTATATTTTTGATTATAACCATATTATACCATTATTATTTTGAATAAAACCATTATATATTTGCTGTTCACCAATAATTTTAAATATCTATGACACTATATATATTTTTAATAAATATTGGAGACTAAGTGATGTAAATGGAAGAAATAAACTTGCAGAAAGATGCGTTTCCGGATGAAATTGGAAACATTGCTAAGATGCTTGATAGTGAAATGACAGCATTGGAAAGAATGAAAATTACTAGGCATAACTTAATACGTATATCTAGTGCGGTACTCTTTTACTTAATCATGATGTTGATTTTTGCCGCTCTGCTATAGTCATAGCTAAGGGAACCTGTTATCTAGAGAAGTGAATAGCAATGGAATTAATTCTTTATATCATATTATTAGCATTTCTATTTGAAATGATGGATTCTTCGGCAGGGATGGGTTTTGGCACTGGACTGACGCCTCTGTTGTTTCTTATTGGATATGATCCTCTCCAAGTGGTTCCAATACTTCTGATCTCGGAAGCGGTGACAGGTATAACTGCGGGTATTTTCCATCATGAATTTCAGAATGTAAAGTTTTCTATTAAAAGACCTATAACTAAAGAAACTAAGATTATGCTTATGATAGCAGGAATTGGTTGTTTTGCTATATTCTTTTCAGTTATTCTTACTTACTATTCATTAAAACTTCCAAAGGATATTATAAAAGCATATGTTGGAGTTTTGGTTCTTTTTATGGGAATTATTGGGGTAATCCGATTAAAGAGCAAAGTAAGAGACACTTATAAACCAAAATTACTTACCGGATTTGCAGCTTTAGCAGGTTTCAATAAAGGGATAGGGGCGGGCGGATATGGCCCAGTTGTAATGATGGGGCAGTTATTCTCAGGTATTTATGAAAAGACGGCTACCGCCATCGTTTCTCTAGCAGAAGGTTTTGTATGCATTGCGGGTGTAGCATCATTCCTATTAATATCTTCATATGGTGTAACCATTGATTTTGTACTTCTCCCATCTATATTTACGGGAGGTTTCCTTGCTGCTATACTCTCTCCATATATAGTAAGAGTATTGCCAAACAATATCTGGAAATTAGTGATACCTATCTATGCAATATCTATGGGGATTCTTACATTATCAAAAGTATTTTCTCTCTAGTACTCCCTCCACAGCGGACATATTTCTAACTATCTGTTATCTAGGTTGGACTACAACCATTTTTAAAGATTCAAATGATTTCTAAACCGTAAAGGATTGATTAGGTGCCTAGAACAAACATTGAATAAATAACAAAGTATTTATGAATGAATCCAATATTATCTGCAGTGAAATCTTATGAAAATTGAATTGGATGATATACGATGCATTAAGGACACAGCGTTAACGGTTATAGGATCCAGGAGAAGAATTACTGTTCCCTCAGAGGTAGTTGAACTTCTCAAACTTGAAAATGGCGATAAATTACGCTGGATCGTATTCAATAATGGAATGGTACAACTACAAAAAGTATAAATCAAAATAAAAGCTATCTTTTCTACGTCTGTCTACTATATTTTAATTATTATAGTAAACATGTTTGATCAGTAAATATCTCATATTCTATGAAAGTTAAAATATCTGAACAATTTCAATGTTATAACTCTACAGCAACCAAGCCACGATCAATCTTCTGTTGACAAGTTTCCAAGCGCTCTCTTAGCTCATAATCGCAGCTTGCACGTTTAATCTGATTAATCATGTCAATAATGCGACGGAACAAACGTATGATGTCTCCCTCACTAAGATTTGTAAAATGCAGGAGATATCCAAAGTTGGCGCCATCACTCCACGCACCAACTAATGCCATCATTCGTTTCAGGGAAAGTTTATTCAACTTCTTAATTACAAAAGGGTTTTCCTGAAGTTTCTTTAATAATAATTTGTATCTGTGTCCGATTCCATGAAAACTGAAATGATCGTTCTGACGTTGTTCGTACACCATGCCAGCGATGACCTGCAAAAGTTCGGCATCAGACAATTGTTTATACAGATTCGTCGTAAACATCTCGCTGATCAGCAATTCATTAGAATGGATGAACCGTGCAAATAACCCCTTGTCTGTAAGTTCACCATCATGAGTTATGTATTCCATCCTCTGTAGCAATCGACGCTTATTATTAAAGGAGGCTTTTATGCGTACTTGGCGTGTACTCTTCTGACGACGGATATAATAGTCAAAATTATTCTTAAGAAGTCGTTCGATTTCATTCTTATCGTGATGGGTCATCAGGTTCAACACGGTGTTGAAAGACAACTGGAATTGACTGCGAATAGGTTCGGTGTCAGCAGAAGAGATTTGAATGAATTTGCCAATATCGTTTTCTCTTCCGTCAATGATTGCGACGACATAACCAACCTTGTCGATCCCTCGCCTGCCAGCACGACCGGCAAGTTGAAAATATTCTTTGGAATTAATCATGCGGAAGGTGCGTCCGTCAAACTTCCGCAGGCCGTTAAAAATGACTGTCTTTGCAGGCATGTTGATTCCAACAGAGAATGTATCAGTTGCGAAAAGCACTTTTAGAAGCCCATTACTAAAAAGCTCTTCCACCGCGGCCTTATGCTGTGGCAACAACCCTGCATGATGGAAACCTACGCCTTTGATCAAAACATCACGTAGCTTTGCGGTGGTATTCATGCGATTCACATCAGGATTAAAGTGCTTACGATAAATCTCGGTAATGCGGTGACGTTCATCATCAGAAGAGACAAAATCTCTCTTTTTAATTAGTTTCATGGCTTCAAATTCGCACCCTTTACGTGAAAAGGAAAAGACGATAGCCGGCAACTTGTCACGCATTTCAAAAACAACATCTTTTGGGGAAGCTACTTGGTAATAATCATGACGTTTCTTTCTCTTACCTCTGCGACGATTGTCGAATGTATTCCCATATTTAGGCATATTTACAGCTAGGTTCTTAGCTGTTGTTAGTCCAACTCTTGACTCAAATACAAAGTGATGGAGTGGAACAGCACGTTTGGCATAACGTATCACTTCTACCTGATGATTTTTGATAGCTTGTATCCATGAGGCAAACTCCTTGGCATTTGGAATGGTAGCCGAGAGGCAGAGGAAACGTATGTGTGGGGGACTGAAGATGACAGCCTCTTCCCATACTGTACCACGCTCGGGATCGCTCATGTAATGAATCTCATCAAAAACTACGTATTCAATTTCGCTCACTAGTGGATCGTGGGCTAAAAGCATGTTTCGATAGATCTCTGTGGTCATAATCAGGATCGGTGCACTAGGGTTAATTACGATGTCACCAGTCATGATGCCAATGTTCTCAGAGCCATAATCCTGTTTGAAATCTTTGAATTTTTGATTGGATAATGCCTTAATCGGAGCTGTGTAGATAATCTTCCTGTGTGCCTTGAGATACTTGTCAATAACGTAATCTGCAATGAGTGTTTTCCCTGTGCCTGTAGCGGCGCTCACCACAACGGAACGATGCTGCTCAATGGCATTTATAGCATCTTCTTGAAATGGATCTAGTGTAAATCTCTTAAAACGCATGAATGTGGGAAGCGCAGATATGTCTTTATAAAACTATCGATAGACGCAGAGGCTTTGTATGTAAAAGCCATTTCTCTGATGATTAGGTCGCGTTTATCTGGTTAGAATCTCTATCATGCTGATGGTATGACGAGAAACCAGAAGACTACTATAAATACGGTAAGCCCAGCTACAAATGCGGCATTTAATTTATTTTCTAATGCTTCTGGAATTTCCATAGTGCATCTCCTTTTCCCTAAAAAACAGACTAATATTGACTTTAAATACCTTTTTTGCAGGTAGATACGTAGTTGTATATTCAAAAGAATTTTTTCTGGCGAAGTCATTTGATTATTTATCTAAAAAGACTGTTTCCAAGTAGTGTTCATCCGATGTCCTGACTATCCTTTTCTCCAACAATTTAACGATAACAGATTTTTCAGTGTATATGATTCTCATAAGTGAGGAAATGATTCTTACGCAGGTTGCAAAAAAAGATATTTTTTGGCGATTCGAGTTGTGTGCTTAAATGCGAAATTGGATTAAAGCACTGGAAGGTAGAGTAGAATCTTCAATTCTCTTTTGGTAATTTACATGTGTATGCACCTGCATATTCACATGTACATTCATCTGCAAACAAGACATATAAACAAAACATTTATTGTTTAGTTCAGCACTCTAGAAAAATTGTTGTCGTAAAGGATAACTATCAGGAGGGATGTAAAAAAGATGGGAAAAATTTGCAAAAAATTGAAGGAAAATGAAGTTGGAAGCATTGGTATCGGCGCGATGATTGTTTTTATTGCCATGGTTTTGGTTGCAGGTATTGCCGCCTCAGTTTTGATTCAGACAAGTACGAAACTAGAATCCCAGGCAATGAAATCTGGTCAGGAAACAATCGCTGAAGTTTCCACCGGTATTGCAGTCGAAGAAATTGAAGGACACAAAAGTGGGACCACTCTTAATTATATGGTGATATCTGTGAGACCTAGGGCTGGATCGTCAAATGTTGATTTGTCAGAAGCAGTCGTAGAACTTTCTGATTCATCAACGAAAAATCTGCTGACCTATAATTCTAGTACGTTTACTGATACTAGTGGGATCAATGGAGATATTTTTGCTGCTGGTAATTTCATAGCCAGTGCAGTACAGTTCGGATTAATTGTACTGGAGGATGCAGATGGTTCTTGTACATACACTAATCCAGTAATTAACCGGGGAGATCATGTGTTAATTACAATTAATGTAAGTACTGCTTTTGGCGGTCTTGCTACAAGAACAGATATCTTTGGACTAGTTATCCCCGAAGAAGGTTCACCAGGCGTGATATCATTTACAACACCGGCGGCATATCCAGATACGGTTATTGAGTTACAGTGAGGAGGATGATAAACGATGAGAAAAATTTGTAAAATGTTAAGGAAGAAGGATGTAGGATCCATTGGTATTGGTGCAATGATTGTGTTCATTGCCATGGTTTTGGTTGCAGGTATTGCTGCCTCAGTTTTGATTCAGACAAGTACGAAACTAGAATCTCAGGCGATGAGATCTGGTCAAGAAACAATCGCTGAGGTTTCCACCGGTTTGGCAGTTTTTGACATTGAAGGTAGGACAAACAGTAGTGATTTAGGAATGCTAGCTATAACTGTAAGAGCCCGTGCAGGGGCTTCGGATGTCGATCTCAATGAAACTACTATTCTCATAACTGACGGAGCAATAAAGTCATTGTTGACATATTATGGCTGGTCTGATGCAGATTTGTTTAATGCTAGCGTTGATGCAGATGGACAGTTGTTTGGGACGGGTAACTGGTCTAATTTAACAAACGATTATTTCGGGATCATTGTTCTCCAAGATGAGGATGGTTCCTGTACACAGACGAACCCTGTCATCAATAAGGGAGATAAAGTGGTGCTAACCCTCAACTGTAGCAGCGGAAAACTATTTGATGGTGAAATCGGAGAGAGGGTAGATATCTATGGACAGGTTATACCTGAAATAGGATCACCGGGTATTATATCGTTTACGACACCAGCATCGTACAATGATGTTGTGTATGATTTACAGTGAGGAGGATGATAAACGATGAGAAAAATTTGTAAAATGTTAAGGAAGAAGGATGTAGGATCCATTGGTATCGGCGCGATGATTGTTTTTATTGCCATGGTTTTGGTTGCAGGTATTGCTGCCTCAGTTTTGATTCAGACAAGTACGAAACTAGAATCCCAGGCGATGAGAACAGGACAGGAAACCACAGAAGAAGTTTCCACAGGTATCGCAGTTTTTGATATCAAGGGATATGTGCCTGATAATGGCAACATAGATAACATGACTATCACTGTGCGTCCACGGGCAGGATCTGCTGATATCGATCTTGCTGTAGTGTTTCTTGAACTCTCTAATACAGATTACAAAGTTATAATGACGTATGACACAGCGGGTAGCAATAATTGGAACGACAGTGGTACAGGTGTAGACGATGTATTTGGTGTGGCTTGTTTTCCAGTGGCTGCGAATCGTTTTGGTATCCTGGTACTCGAAGATGCCGATGGTTCCTGTACAGAAACCAATCCTGTTATAAACAGAGGAGACAAGGTACTATTATGCGTTGATACGACTCAATCATTCAATGCAACTAGTGGTATCAACGAACGAACAGACATTTGGGGAATGGTTTGCCCCGAGCAAGGATCGCCCGGTGTAATATCCTTTACAACACCAGCCTCATACAGTGACAACATATATGATCTGCAGTAAAACGAATTTGAAGAGATAAACAAGATGGTTTGTGTGGAAAACCACACAATCCCTATTATTTTTTAAAATCCTATTTGATTTTACCGATTTAAATTTTTTTCTAGTAAATTTTTTCTATTTCTCCTTTTGTCTGTTCTTTTTAAATAATTTTTCTAGAATATACGGCTCTTTTCGATTGACACATATAAAACATAGTGGATGTTGTTTGGTCTTTATAAACCATAATTTTTTATTCTTGGCTTTGTTATCTTGTATGTGAGGTGGACTCTATTTTGAGTGTCTGAAGCATGTAATATAGGGAGGTGAGAATGGTTAAAATCTCAATGGGGGAGATGGTAGTTAATAAAAACGCTTCTATTGGCATAGGCTCAATGGTAATCTTTATAGCAATGGTTCTTGTAGCCGGAATAGCTGCTTCTGTCATTATTCAAACCATGAATAGTATGGAACAACAGGCAATGAGGGCAGGACAGGAAACCACAGAAGAAGTTTCTACGGGTATTTCAGTTTTTGATATCAAGGGATATGTGCCTGATAGTGGCAACATAGATAACATGACTATCACTGTGCGTCCACGGGCAGGATCTGCTGATATCGATCTTGGGCAAGTGTTTATCGAACTCGCCAATACAGATTACAAAGTTATAATGACGTATGACACAGCGGGTAGCAATAATTGGAACGACAGCGGTATAGGTGTAGACGATGTATTTGGTGTGGCTTGTTTTCCAGTGGCTGCGAACCGTTTTGGTATCCTGGTACTTGAAGATGCCGATGGTTCCTGTACAGAAACTAATCCAGTTATAAATAGAGGGGACAAAGTACTCTTATGCATCGATACAACTCAGTCATTTAGCGCTACTGGTGGCATCAATGGGCGAACAGACATTTGGGGAATTGTTTGTCCCGAGCAAGGATCGCCCGGTGTAATATCATTTATAACGCCATCATCATACAGCAACAACATATATGATTTGCAATAGAATGTAACGTACTTGGCAAGTTTTGAGCCTTTGTTTGACCTAACTCATGTCAAATTTCAGGACCATGTATACTTTTTGCAAGTATAAGCTAATGTACAGAGGTGAGTTTACTAAATATATTGTTGATATAATATGAAACGTTATATGCGCTGCTTGATCTTTAGAAACCATACTTTTTTATTCTCGACTTTGTTACTTTATGTAACGTAGGATGCTCCTTCAAGTGTCTGAAGCTTGTGGTGTGGGGAGGTGAAAAGAGTTAGAATCTCAATGGGTGGGTTGTTAGGTAATAAAAAAGCCTCAATGGGCATAGGCTCGATGATAATCTTTATAGCGATGATTCTTGTAGCTGGTGTAACTGCCTCTGTCATGATTCAAACCATGAATAGTCTTCAGCAGCAGGCAATGAAAACAAGTGAAGAAACAGTTAGAGATATATCTGGCGGATTAAAAGTAACCCATGTGACTGGTTACAACAATGGATCAAAAATTACTCAAATTGCTATATTCCTTGTTCCATTAGCCGGTTCTGGTGACATTAATATGACCTACGCGGATATATCATTCTCTGATACAACAAGTCATGTTATATTATCATGTAACAGCAGTTGTTTTAGTAGCAGTATCTCAAATGGTTTGTTCAACACTTTAAACGCTAGTAATCTTACTTCTACTACCTATGGTATTATGGTGATTAGAGATATTGATGGTTCATGTTCATCTACTACTTTAACAATAAATGATGAAGACTTGATTGTATTATTAGTAAACACATCCAAATGTTTCTCAGGTATATCCACACGCACCGAAATATTTGGGGATGTGATACCAGAATATGGCATCAGTGGAATAATAAGTTTCACTACGCCTAGTGCATATATTAACACCATCATAGATTTGCAACCATAAAAAAATAACATTGTATAACTGTCGTTGTGTGTTTTATTTTCCAAAAAAAAGATTTTTTTTTCAATGCCCTGTAAATCCATGCTAATCGTCTTTGATTTAGAGATTTCCTCTTCAAGTGAAACATGTACTAATTTTATCTCTCCAGAACCGTTCTCCGTGCATCTCTTTTGATGCTAGTTGACTTTATGTATGATTGCGAGATTGCTGTTATACTACTAGATATCCACTTAATCCCAGCTCCACTACTGCACAAGTGACAGCTACAATCCACACAAGTGGAACAAAATAAAGTAATACAATTAAATTGTGGCTACCTCTCAATGTTTTAATAGTAAACGCTATTATAAATGAGTGTATTATAAAGACGGTAAATATTATAATAGAAAGATTTGTGTATGTCCCAGGGGGAACAGTTATGAGTAGTGACCCCACATCTATCTGCCCTATGCCTGTGAAAGGATCGCCAATCCCCATCATTATATTATTCAAATGCTCACTTATAACAAGTGAAACATAAACGGCAAAAGATATGCCAAAAGTAACGCCAGCAAAAAGTGCAGTAGAAGTATTTACAATCGCCATTTTTTTAATACGCAAGTCCCTGATTTTTCTAATATTCTCGGCTATCATTCTTGAAGCCTTACGTGGATTTGCCGCTGCATATGTGGCCTCTCTAAACATTTCACTTGATCGTTGAATATAGTTACTACCGGTATCCACACCAAACCATTCCCATGATTCATCATCGTTGATTCTTGTTCTCAATCTCCTGTAAAGATTTTTGATGTGCCTTGATAAAACTCCATAATCCTTTTCACTTAGGTAGTATATTGATTCGTTTATCTTTCCTCCCCTCATCGAGGAAATAGAGCCAAGAGCTGGTAAAAACCCTAGAAAATTCATCTCTTTTCTCGAAATGTCCCCCTCCTCAGTGAATACTTTGATCCCCGTGATAATTAAAGGAGTAATTGATATAGCAAAAATGATCTCAAATGGAACCATGTTCAAGAGGGGGACAGATAGCCCATATTTTGCAAAAAATAGGATGGATCCAAGTAATATACACATTAAAACAGATGACTTGAATACCTTGCCAATAGTTTCTTCTAATTCACCCTTTTCACCAGTCCGATGCCATATTTCGTCGGGTGGAACCATGGATTTTAGGAGATAAAGCAACATCCCTTCGGACATTATAAGCAAAAACGATGAAAGATAAACAAATGTGTTCATGCTCTCTGCACCCATTATGAATGGTAGAACTATCCCAAGAGACATCACAAAAATAATAGCGATAAGCAAGCTTACATATACTTCATTTAAAATCGTTATGTTTTCATTGCTTGTCTCGTACATTGTCTTGTATTCTTGTAGAACAGCTTTTTGCTCTGTTTCTATGAATTCTCTATGCTCCACACCACTACTAAGGCTCTGTGAAAAACGATCTAAAAAATCCTTGAGTATTTTGCTTGGTGTTCTGACTGATATAAATTGGAAACTTTTGGCAAGAGGAACACGCCATTGTGTAGAAAGGGCACTAATTTTTTTCATTTCCTCTCCCAAACTACCGTACACTGGTTTGCCACCAAGTATGTTAATTATGTCTCTTAAGGAAAGATCTGAGATGGCTAAAACTCGAAGATGAGTTATAAAAAAATGCATTTTCCCATTGATATCTGCTTCCTTGTTTTTCCATCTTATAAATGGATAATAAATTCCCAGAAATATTGGAACTATTCCGCCAACAATAAATGTAATGGGATTAAAATTCAAAGGTACTGGAACAGCTATTTCTAGGATAAAAGGCATTAAAAAAACTAGTACTCCTACTACAACCAATGGAAGTAGGATTGTCTTGTAAAATTTCTTAGGATCTTCAAGAGTCCTGTAGGCAATTTTAAGTTGTTTAACAAAACCTTGTTTTTTCTCTTTATCTTTTTTTTGGGAATTTTTCTTAGATTTTTTCTTTTTCTTCTCCTCTGCCATGCTCTTCTCACTATATCGTTATAGGTAATCCCTTCTCGCCTTCTCGATAATAAGTCCAAATAAACTGAACTACCTCATAATAGTCCATTATATTTTCCTCAACCATTCTTTCAAGGATGTGTTTCCTAAGATCATATTCGTCATAAATCTCAGATGGATCTGTATACCCGGCATTACGTGCTATTTTTTCCTCTAAAATAAAACTGTTTCTGTTTGCCTTGAAAATATGTTCATCCTCTATGGCATTCCATTCAAAAGCAGTTCTTGACATTATGCCGTCTACCGCCCTGTTGTATCCCTCAATCTCATCTATGGAAGTCACCCTTCGCATTGATTTTCCATCTTGTTCTATAAGCAGTTGTATCACCACAAAGTCAAGGTTGTCCATAAACGTTTTTGGTACATTAATCGGTTCTCCAGTAAATCTCTGTATAACCTTTGTGATATTACCTGCGTGAAATGTTGTCATACATGGATGTCCTGTCTGCATAGCCTGAAACACAATGTTCCCCTCTGCACCTCTAACCTCCCCCGGTATGATATAATCTGGTCTAGACCTTAACGCAGCCCTTAGAAGATCAAACATGTCCACTTGCCCTTCCTTTGGCCCACTTGTCTTTGTAAGTAACCGTTGCCACACAGTATGTGGCACCTGCAACTCAGGAGTACCTTCAGTAGTATAAATTTTCTTTTCAGGAGGTATAAAAGGAATTAATGCGTTCATCGTAGCTGTTTTACCACATGCTGTTCCCCCACAGAGGAAAAAACTACGGCCATATTGTAAACAAATCCATAAATATGCAGCAATTCCAGAACTGAGGGTTCCCCATTTTATAAGCTGTGCTATACTAATGGGAGTTTCATTAAACCGTCTAATGGTCATGCTTGGCCCTTTTTTACTAATAGCAGAACTGTAGATAATATTCCCTCTGCTTCCGTCTGGCAATACTCCATCGACAATGGGTCGCCCTTCACTTACAGGGACGCCCATTTTTTCGCTCAATTTTCGTGTAAATAGAGGCGCATCGTCCTTATTGATTTCAACATTGGTTTTAATCATCTTAAAAATCTTATGGATAAGATGAATTTTCTCTCCGGCTACAATGTGGATATCCTCTAGATAAGGATCTCTCATGAAACATTCAATAGGGCCACCACCTATCATGTTTTTAATTAAAAAATATTCGATGTTGTTTTTCTGGATGGTAGTAGCTTTAACCTTGTCTTTCTTACCAATTTTTCCTTTTTTCCCTTTCTTTTCAGGTTTTATATCGCCTGCTCTTTCATCGATCTCAATAATCTCATCTATAAGTTCTTTGAAGATTTCTTTTAGTTCATCATCCTCTATGACACTCTTCTTCTCAGGTGCCTTTTTTATTATCAATTTTAGTAACCTGTCGTGTTTTTCCTTTTCCGCTTCATCCAACACCGGTTCGATGGCATGGTATTCTATCTCTTCCATGCTCCTTGTTTTATATATGTGTATAAAAACAGAGCCGCGGGTAGAATATATTAAATTAGGTTCAGTCTCTTCTTTCAGCTCCATGGGTAACATCGAATAAAATGCAGGTTCACCCATTTTCTTTTTTACATTCTCAACATATTTTTGCAGGTGTGGGTGTTTTTTAAGGAGTTGTTCTACTTTATCCTCTTCCATTTTTTCCATATTCTATCTCCTGACGTATATGTCGGTTGCATCTTTTCGTTCTAACTTACAATCCATTTTATGCGTCAGTATGTTCCCCCTTTCCTAATTACATCGCCGCGATCTAATTTTCTCCAATTCTCTATATCGATATGGGCAATCCTTTTTCCCCCTCTCGATAATACGTCCAAATAAATTGAACAACCTCGTAATAATCAAATATTTTTTCCTCTACCATCCGTTCAATAATATGTTTTCGCCGGTCAAATTCAGCATATATCATAGTCGGATCTTCAAATCCCGCCATTTTTGCTATCCTCTGCTCCAAAGTAAAACTGTTTCTATTTGCCTTGAATATATGAGTATCATCAGTAGCATTCCATTGAAATGCTGTACGGGACATTATGCCATCTACCTCTTTATTATATCCCTCTATCTCATCTATGGATAGAACTCGTCTTAATCTTTTTCCCTTCCGTTCTACAGCCATCTGTATTAATACAACGTCTAGATTATCCATAAACGTCTTAGGTATGTTAATGGGATGTCCCGTAAAACGCTGTATTACTTTTGTGACAGATCCTGCATGAAACGTTGTTACAACTGGATGTCCTGTTTGCATGGCTTGAAATACGACTCTTCCTTCTATTCCTCTAGTCTCTCCAGGAATAATATAATCTGGTCTGGATCTAAGCCCTGCTCTTAAAAGATCTCCTTCATCGACATGTCCCTCTTTAGGTCCCGTTGATCTTGTAAGTAGCTGTTGCCATACAGCATGAGGCACCTGTACCTCAGGCGTATTTTCGACAGAATAGATTTTTTTTTCAGGCGGAATAAAAACAAACATTGCATTTGCCGTAGTTGTTTTACCTGATGCTGTTTCACCACAAACGAATATACTTCTACCGTACTGTAGACAAAGCCATAGGTATGCAGCGATTCCAGAGCTAAGTGTTCCCCAATTCACAATCTGTGTTATACTAATGGGTGTTTCACTAAATTTTCTGACAGTCATTGTAGGTCCTTTTAGACTTACATCCTTGCTATGTATGATATTAACTCTGCTTCCATCAGGTAATGTACCGTCAGCAATAGGTTGCCCATCACTCACTGGACTACCAATCTTCTCGGCGAAATCTTGGGAAAATGTAGAGGCCCATTTTTTATTGATATCGATATTTGTTTCCACCATATCAAAAGTCTTATGGATAAGATGAACATTTTGCCCAGTTATGATATGAATATCTTCAATATTGGGGTCTCTCATAAAGGGCTCAAGAGGGCCACCACCGACAATATTCTTAGTAATATCATATTTAATATTTGCTTTTTCGATGGAAGTAACTCTTACCTTTCCCCCCTTTGATTTTCCTAATTTGCCAGCGGATTTTTCGTCTACAATAGTAATTTCATCTAAAACCTCTTCGATGGCTTTTCTCAGTTCATTTTGGGTTTTAATATTTATTCTAAGATGGGCTCTTTCATACATGAACTCAAGGAGCTCATCGCGCTTCTTCTCCTCCCCTTCATTTAATATGGGTTCAATGGCATGATATAATATATCGTCCATATCTTCGGTCCGATAGATGTGTATAAAAACAACTTCTTTTGTAAGATAGATTACATTAGGATATTTCTCTCCTTTGACGTCCCCAGTTAACATACTGTAAAAAATTGGCCTGCCCATCTTCTTCTGAATACTTTCAAGATATTTCTTAAGATGAGGATTATTTCGCAACAGTTCTTCTTCCTCATTTTTCCCCATCCTTGACATATTTCTAACCTTTCTTTTTTAGAATGCCACGCCACTTGTTTCAATTGCAAGCCCCGTACCAGGTTTGACAGAAAACGTAGTCAAAGGTTCAAACCTATGACGCGCACCGTTAAACTTTTCAAGATAAATGTTATGAACTATACCAATCCCTGGCATAGATTCACGAGTAACCTTAAAATTAATATCACAAATCATTTTAAACGCATTATGAACTTCTGCCGGCCACTCGTTGGGATTACCCGTCACAATTATTATCTTACCCGAACCTGTTAAACGATTAAAAAAACTAGTGAGATCAACTAAATTATCCATGTTTAGACTTTTGTTCAAAAGAGTAGAAAGAGAATCAATAAATATTATTTCAGGATCAAAAAGTTTTTCTGTTGTCGTCAAACCTTCAAGGAACGTTTCTTTAGGTAGAGTTTCTGCTAACATCACCTCAGTAGAAATAAAAAAAAGCTTACCTCTCATTAAATGTTTCCTGGCATCATACCCAACAGAAGCTGTCTGTCTAAGAAAACTTTTAATTGTGTATTGTGTAGAAATATAGGAGCAAGTATGTCCATTCACCAAAAAACTGAAACAAAATCTCTGGCAAAAAATACTTTTTCCAGCCCCCTCTTTTCCCTCTATAAATACCAGAGATCCATCTGGTATGGCCTTTCCAAATCTTTGAGCAAAACCATCTTTTTCCCCTTTTCGTTCCAATATTATAGATTTAGCAGGCATACGATTTTATCCCATCCTTTTTTTTAAATTTCAAATGCAAATTCATCCTCAATAGCCTGAGGTCCAACAATTCTCAATTTGTGATATCCTGATGATATCTCGCTAGTAGCAACATATATTTTGGTAACTTCTTCAACTTGTATAGAACTATCTGAAAAATTATAATTTGCAGTAGTAACAATATCTCCATCTACAAATATTTGAAATGTTTCATTTGTTGTTACAATTACTTTTCCACCAGTATTTTTTAGGTAAAATATGTAATCACTACCCGAAATTGGAATGTTACTAGAATCGCTAATAATCTTAAACTCTGTGTCCAATTGTTCTTGCAATCTATTTCCTCTATCTGAAAGGCTTGTACTAATATCTGTTGTTACAGCCATGAAAACGCCTGAAACAGCGCCAGCTACAATTACAGATGCAATAAAGAATATTGCATGCGTTCCTGTTAAACTAAATCCCACTTTTCATCACTCTTTTATATTTCTCAACCTATTGAATTACATATTCATAGTAATCTGATACGCCATTATTTGTAACAACTTTCAATTTTTTGCTTTCACTACTTATGCCAGTATCGTTGAAATATGCCACATCTTCGGGGAATAGATACGAACTTGAGCAGGTAAATTCTTGACTTTCT
>JAUWWG010000019.1 GCA_030616985.1 Thermoplasmatota archaeon | reverse complement strand
TTCCCATGTCCAACTAAACGGCTCACTAATATCTATTGATTTAAGTTTATCATCTATGTAGAACTCTACATGGTCCATTCCTGATTCATCGTCTGTTGCATCAACTGCGATGTCTATTTTTCCGATTATGAAAGGTTTACGTATCAGGTATGATCGTATCTTGAAATTTATTATGTAGAGTGCTTTTTCTGGTTTTATTATCTCTACATTTGGAGGATTAGTGTCTGTTTCAATTATTGTGGCGGTAGTAGTATCGTTGGCTGTTGAACCTGCATCATCTGTAACGGTTAGAGTTACAGTATAATTTCCTGCAGATTCATAGGAATGTACGGGATTCTTCCCAGTAGCTGTTTCATCATCACCAAAATCCCATTCATAAGTGTAAGGGGGCACACCAAGATATGCAATTCCAGAAAACTCAATGTCATCTCCTACTTCTCCCCAATATGGCCCACCAGCATCCACAGACATGGGTTCATTCGGAGCTATGTCTATGTATATTCTAAGTGAACTATCAATTTCAAGGGTTGTAGCAACCATACTTTCATAGGTTTCATCAGTGCTTTGTAAATCAAAGGAAATGGTAAGAATGCCCCCATCAACCGAAAAATCTGTGATATTTATTATTTCATTAGAATCAGGATACCATATTTGACATACTTTGTTAATATAAGTGACCTCGTAATAAAATTCAGAGGACTCATCAGAAACGTTGGAAGTGATAAGCTGAATGGTATAGTATATCAATTCAAAGGAACTCCCCATATCTGGATCTCCTTTGTCTTCGATCTCTCCGTATACCTCAATGGTCAATGTTACTTTATCAGATCCATCAGCTTTAGAATATGTTATTTTCTCAATATCAATATTGGGTTTTTCATCTGTAGTTGTTAAATTTTCTAGATCTTCAGAATCAAAAACAAAAACATCACCAAATGGATCTTCTATAATTTCCTCCTCATCAATTTTTTCTTCAGATAATACCCCATTGGGCAATAAAAAAAGGGCCATTATTAAAAAAACCAGACCTTTTCTAAAATAATCTTTTCGCATTTTCTTTCCTCCCTAGAATTTTTTTTAAAGATTATAATATTATATTTAAATTTAAATGTATCGGAATTTAAATGAAACAAATGTTGCAACTCGGCTTCCATCAAAAGCCTAGAGTTTCATGTGAAAAAGTACCTTACAGAGCATTATATACTAAATTGAACATAATTTAGTATGCACGACTAAATTAAATATTTTAGTCATTATCACCCCTTATTCCCTCCGAGAGAAAAAGATTATTTTTTGTTTTATTATTTTACATATTTCAACAATTCAAAGTTATAGAATTTACAACTTGGGCATTTACCTGACGCTTTAAATTTAAAATTATCTTGTCTAAATACTCTACTACAATTAATACATTTGAGAAGGGCTATATTCTTACCTTTTCTAGGAAGAGGTCTTTTAATATGAGATTTATCTAACTGATAACCTGCAAATTTCTTTTTACATCTATAACATCTGTATATATTTCCTGTATGGTCATTTGGATCTTCAAATAATAACTTATACTTAGAATTTTTACAATATGGACAACAACTACTATCATATATTGCATTAGGTCTAAAAATAGATTTCTTTAGTTGAACCTGACAAGATTTACATATTTTACATTTTCTAGTTTTAAACTTATCATCTTTGTATTCAGATTTATCAAAAATTCTAAAACATCGAGAGCATATAATTTTTCCATTTAACCAGTTTTTCAAAGATTTAAACATATTTAAAAACCATGTTCCTCGTCTTCTTCATTATAATTATTTCACCTTATCCTTAATGCCATTCATCAATAAATTCTTCGGGAGTTTGTACTTTTATACCAATTTTACCTAATTTCTCTCTCCTACCGTTATTAATGAAATGATGTGTGTTATTTGTTATAAAAACATCATTATTTTCACATTTATGAGCATATATTTGTCTAACATCCATTTCGTCTATTTCTTCATTATGATCTCTAAATAAAATGTCGGCTAGTTGATCAAATAGTCTCTGAGTAAAAAATCTCATTGGAAATCCCATGAAATGACTTTTAAATGTCTGCCACCTTGGTATCTTTCTGAATTGTTTTGCTTTTTCTAGTCTTATACTTGCGCTTTCTTGTTTTCTTTCAGGTAAATCCTCAATTTTAATTTTTCCCATTAAAATTTCATATGTAGCAGCATCAGCAAAGACAATTTCAATTTCATCTTGTTCCTGTAACTCAAATATCTTATCTAGGGCTGTATTCTCTCTTATGTTGAAACAATTGGTATCCAATGTTACTATCATCATTCACCAATCTCCCGTTTCAGAATCAGTCATAGGGCTATGAAAACCTAAATTACAATCGTTACATATCCATATATCTCCAGGAATGTTATTTCACCTTGTCTTTATTCTCATAAGCATGTTCAACTAAATGAGTGATCATATTTGAAACTGTCCGGTGTTCTTTGTCGGCCATCTCTTTTAATTTTCCTAGTGTATCCTTCTGTATTGTTATATTCAACCGTACAGCTACCATATCATTTTCACATGTCATAATTTAGTAATAACCTTATGCATATTTAAGTTTATTCAATAAACTTATATACACATTATGTATTAATCTTTGTAAAAACAGGAGGACAAATATGGAAGCAAAAACAATAGAAGAGGAAAAAGAGGCAGGTGAGAAATTTGAATGGGAAGCAGAGACTAGAAATCCAGTTATACCGAGTTATGAGATAACCATACCTGATTATGTAGCATCTCATATAGGTTTAGAAGAAGGAGGAGATCGAGTAGCGTTCTGTGTAACGAAACATAACGGTGAAAACGTTGCGATTATGAAAAAAGCCGATGGGGCGTGTTGAAACATGAATGAAAAAGAATTAGATATTGAACTAGACAAGATACATGAAGAGGGAGACGAAATGTTTATCCCAAATAGTTTAGTAGAGGAAATGATTTGTATTGCCCTTGAAAAAGAGATTAAAAAATACACCGAGTAAAAATAGTTGCCTGGAAAAAGTTAGGTATACCTACCCTCTATCTCTTTTTTCTTTTTTTTGTATATTCCACTAGATGACAAAGTTGATAGACCAAGAATGCACAGCTACTAGGTTTTCATTTATAGATTACGTCTTATTGCCATAAAAAAGACCATTTCCCATTTTTGATATAGAAATCTTTAAAATATAAAACAATTTATTTCTGGTACTCATTCAAGGTAGGACATATGAAATATGCAATACAGGGATAATATTGCATGTATTGTAGACAGAATTATTTTATGAAAAGTTTATACATTAAAAGAACATCTTTGTTGATAGAAAAGAATGCCAAAAGAAGAAACAGGACAGGACAAAAAATTAAAAATAACAGTAGGGATATTTACAATATTAGCTTCGATTTTCATCATCATTAGTGCTATAGTAACTGTATATTCCTATCTCCCTGAATGGCTTATCTGGTTGACGTTCATTTTTATTACAATTGTCATTTTATGGCTATTATCTTCTTCAATTTCTAATTTTATTAAAAAGAAGGCAGGGGCAAGAAAGCAAAATATTCTTGCAAAAAAATATTTTGATGAATTTAAAAACTTTACAGACCGATTCGATGAATTTATGGGCGCTAGACATGATATTATCCCATATCTCTTACAGAAGTTATTGATGGAGTTGATAAGAGAAAATATAAAGAAATACCAATTTTACCTGTTGAACCTTTCGACAATCTCTCAATTAATCTCAAGATAAGACTTCAGCGGTTTAATGGAACCAAAGATGATTTTTTTCTTCTCATTAAAGAATTCGACGCTATGCTCAGCTTATATAGCAAATTTCATATATGCAAACCAGTAGAAAAAATTAGAGAAATAGGTAGCAATGAAGTACCTAAGGATATGAAAGAGGATTACAATAAATATAAGCGAAAATATGAACGATTTGTAGGGGATTACACCAACTTTGGCAAAAAGGTAAATAAAGAATTCAGCGAGAAAATATGTAAAGAATTTGTCGATATACCAAAAGAACTATAAATTGCTACAGGTGTATGATAAACGTTCTACTCTAAACATTAAATTCTTAATTCTCTTTTTTTCTTTTTTAGATTGTTGTCAATGTTGTAATTTGAAAAAGGAAAGAGAAGGGACAAAAATATGAAGAAATTTTCCTCCTTCCATTTATGACCGTAAATGATATGTTTTGTGTGTTTATAAAATCTCTTGCTGTAATGTTACAAATGTTACAATTAAACTCCTACTTATATAAAACATTTGTTACATCAGTTCTAAGAAAAACATTTATATTATATACCTGTATTATTATTATAATTTAAGGGGAGGTAAAATACATGTATAAGAAATTAGTAGGTATTTTTGTAGTGATGCTGTTGATTGCAACTGCTTTTACAGTAGGTGGAAATTATATAAAATTTAAAACCTCTGAACATACCCAAGATGATTCTACAATGAACAAGGCTATGACTGGAGATCCTCCTGATGAATTTGTCGTTTTCTTTCCGAATCCCATTGCTGATCAGAACATAACTGGCTCCGATGTTGCATTTGGGAGATTAACAGGGCATGTATGTGGGGTTATTGATACTAAAGAAAAAGAAAATAGGAATGACTATTTGGATTATTGCGACAATGTAATTATTAAATGGAAGAGGCACTTGCCAGAACCGCCATTAACAGACCCCTATGTTACTTATCATGTCAGAGAGATGGAAGCTGCTGGTGGTGATGGGTGGTATGTTCGTTTGAAATATCAAAGTGATGGTAAAGTCATGCCTTTCATTCCACCAGATGATCCAGATGAAGAAAGAAAACACTGGTTTGTTGATGGTAGAAATATTAATGGACCATGGGATGGAACACCAGAACACCCCTTTCAATATATACAAGATGGTATCGATGCAACAGATCCAGGTGAAATTGTTTATGTTTTCCCAGGAACATATTCAGAGCATTTATTGATAAGTGAACATGATATTGCCGTAGTGCCTGCAAATTTTGATAATCCAATTATTGATGGTGATGGAAGTGGAAGTGTTGTTACAATCACAAGTGATTGGGTGATTCTACATGGATTTCGAATTATAAACAGTGGAGCTCTTGAGGAAGATGCAGGTATCGATGTTCGTTCAGATAATACTACAATTTTTGGAAACTTTATCCAAGGATGTCAAAGTGGGATATATTATCATGATTCAGCAAACAGCAATGAAGTGTTTGAAAACAATATTCAAGAAAACGTATGGGGTGTGTTTATTTCTGAAAATTCTGATTTGCAAAGAATTTGTAACAATAATTTCATTGAAAATACGGGGCACAATGCAGTAGATTATTGTAATAATAACTGGTATTCTGAGTTTTATGGTGGAAATTACTGGGATGACTACATCGGTACAGATTCTGATGGGGATGGAATAGGTGACACACCATATTCAATTCCTGGTGGAAGCAATCAAGACACACTTCCATTGATCAATCCATGGGAGAATAGTGCACCGAAAATTTCTGTAATAGATGGTCCTAATTCTGGAAAACCTGAAGAAGAATTAACTTACTCCTTCGTGGCATCAGATCTAGATAATCATGATTCAATATTTGAAATTAATTGGGGAGATGGAATTAATAGTACCGAGTTTTATTTCTATGATCCAGGTGAAGATCTAATTTTAAATCATACATGGTCTGAAGAGGGCACATATACAATCAAAGCAAAAGCCAAAGACTATTATGGTGCTGAAAGTGAATGGGCTACACTAGAATTAACTGTACCTAAAAACAAAGCAATCAACACGCCGTCCCTCCGATTCCTAGAATACCATCCACATATGTTCCCACTGCTACGGCAACTGCTGGGCTTACAATAGAGGGCTAATAAAACTCTCTATCTCTTTTTTTCTTTCTTTATTCTTGCTTCCTGTATTCTTTTGCAGCCTTTTTAACTACCTTATGATAACTACTGTCAAACCTGTTATCCATCTCGGTATTAACGTCTTTTTTGTAATCATCATAATCATCAGGAGCATGATGTACCCATAGATACGAAAGAACAATGGATCTATGAGATAAAAGAAATAATCGCTGAGCTCATGGCAATGAAGGAAGCTAAGATAAGATAGAATGGGGATAAGGGGAAGGCGGCGGATTCATCATTGAACACCACTCCCCATTCTATCATAATACAAGGTGAGAATATATGGTGGTGGTACAACGTCAATGTGTTGACTGCAAGCAGATAAAACCTATGTGGCACAATGCAAAACTATGCTATAATTGTGCTGATAAACGCTTCTATAAAATACCAAAAAAAATGAAAGAACGGAAAGAAACAAAAGAAATAAAAGAACCTAGGTTTGGCGCTTCATTCAAAAGACGTTATGTTGATAAATATGGTATTGCGGAGTTACCTTTGACAATACCTCTGCTAAAAAAGCTTGGTATTGTGGCAGAAGTTGGTGATGAACTTATTTGTGAAATACTTATGTGGGAACCAAACGAAAGTCAAGTCTTAATCAAAAATGCGAGTAAAAACAAAAAAGATCCCTTAAATTTTTGTATCTCTCCTGGTAGCAAGGTTTAATTGGGGGTATGCTATCCCCAGTAAAGAGGTTATTAGATATGGGAAAGGAGAAGTATTAAGAAATGTATTTGCAACTGGATTATTTAAAGCAATTATATGAAACTGCGAAAAAAGAAGTTCTCAAATCTAAATATGCTTGGGAAGTAAACTTAGTTGAAAAAAGAGTGTTTGAAGAACAGACACCAAAGGACTTCTTAATTGAATATGTTTTTGTTGTCTGTTATAGTGGAATGAAAAACCAAGTTGCTGAAAAGATATTCGAAAGATATATGGAACAGGGTATTGTTGCGATTAAACATCCATTGAAGAAAAAGGCAATACTAGAAGCTGAACAGAATTATAAGAAATGGTTTGAAATATTAAAAATTCGGAAACAGTCCAATACTGAGTTAGATTTTCTTGAATCATTACCACATATAGGAAAAATTACAAAATATCAGCTTGCTCGCAATCTTGGTTTAGATGTTGCTAAACCAGATAGACATATGCAGAAGTTGGCAGAACTTTTTGGTTATGCTGACCCCACCCATATGTGTATCGACATCTATAGTTTTACAGGTGGAGAATACAGAGTTGGCACTATTGATGTTATTCTTTGGAGATATTGTAATTTGAATCCTGATTATGTAGAGATGATTAAAAATTATAAAATAACTCCCTAATATTTGCTCTTTTTTCTTTACCTATTTTTTATATGTTCTAAACCTGTATCAAACAAAAGCTTATATATGAAATAGTTGATAATATTACTAACAAGTAGGTAGGGAGACACTTTTCAGATATAATGATTATATTCTTTTTAGATATAGTCTCCCTGCTCCCTCCCATACATCATAAGACTAAAAATCCTCATTCTCTTCTTTTTTTAGTTTAGGAAATCTTTCTCAACCTAAGTTCACCATTAACTATTTAACATACAAGAAATGATGGGAAGAATTTAATTATAGTGATTGACAAAAAGATTTTCACTCATGATTTCCCAGTCAACTCTCTTTCAGCGATACTGAAAGGATTTATGTCCAACACTATATTTTCTAATACTTTTTATTATTTATCAATAATATTTATAAATAGATAAACCGTACAGATTTTTAGATTCTTGGTTTTTTGAGGGGGAAAACCAAGACAAAGGGGGGAAAGAAATGGAAAAACAATTAGTTAAGAAATTTTTAGTTGCAGGTGTAATAATCCTGTTTATTGGAGCTGGTGTTATCCCATCAGTAGGGAGCTTGGTGCTAGAACATAATCGGTACGGTAAAGGTGGTTCATATTCCGTGAATTTAAACGATGGGAGTATTATCTTCGTTGATGATGATCAAGATGCTGATTGGTATGATCATACACATGTTAGAACAATTCGGGAAGGAATAATCAATGCCTCTGATCATTGGACTGTATTTGTCTATAACGGAACATATTATGAAAACTTGTTAATAAATAAATCATTAAGACTTATTGGAGAAAATAATGTTAACACAATTATTGATGGTGGAAAAATATCAGATGTTATCACAATAAAAACAGGAGTAGATGAAACAAATGTGATTGGATTTACTGTTAGAAACGGCAGTGTAATAGATGAAAATAATTGCGGGATAAAAATTGAATCGTATGTCGAAAAAACTCTTATTTCTAATAATAATATCGACGAATGCAGAACTGGAATTTTTATTAAAGGAAGATTTACCGAACATAACATTATATCTAATAATAATATAGTAAACTTTGATTATTGCGGTATTAAGCTAGGTAATTTTGCACATAATAATCAAATAGTCTCTAACATTATTTCAATGGAAGATTTAGAAGATAATAAGTCTAAAGGGATTTATTTACTTAACAGCGGTGAAAATTTAATTTCTCAAAACTTTATAAGTCGTTGTTATATTTGTATACACCTGTATGGTTCTAGGGCATCAACCATTATGAATAATGAAATTTCATCATGCGGAAAATATGGTATATGTACAAGTTCTACTGGCATTGGTAATTTTATAATCTTAAACAAATTTGATGATTTCTGTGGTACCAATAGAGGAGATAAGAGACCAGCGACTTTTCGTGTTGGAAATTTTGGAGATATTTATAGCTATCAAATCTATCTAGCTAACGATTGGCCAGATTATGACGGATCTGGATTTTATAGAATTTATGGAAAATTTGGATCTTGGAATTTAGAATGGTTCACTGTGGATGTACTCCCCGAAATATCTAGTTAAATTCCTAAAGTCCAATTTAACCTTAAAATCCTAATTTGACCCTAAAGTCAATTTCTGGCAGAAACTATAAATTTCATTTACCATTTAAAAAAATGAGAAGATGATGGAAAAAACTGAAGGTAATGACACTCCACATAACCAATTAGTTAAACTAATCAAAAATAAATTGAAGGCAGATGGAGAAAGGATATATTCACCTAAAACATGGATTAGAGGGCCCACAATTCCCGACATTGTTTCATATTCAGAACCATCTAATGCATCTCATCCTATTCTTAGAGTCATAGAGGTCAAAGGAAATGATAAGAAAGACCTTCAACGAGCTTTATATCAACTTATGGCAGCTCGGGAATCGATATTAAAGTCGCCACCAAAGGACATGTATGTTTTATTCTCAGTAGCAATTTCTCAACACCTGTATGACGAACTTATTAGAACCAATGAATTAGATCTTTTTCTTAATGTGTGGAGTGGTCCTCTTACAGAAATGATAATGATGAATGAAAGTGGAAGACACATTAAACAGGAAAAAACATCTTTGGGGTTCGGAGTGATTTTGGTTAATGAAAAAAACGAAATTGAGTATTTAGTTGATCCTCATCCGTATAAAATTTAATGTTTTCAATAATTAGATAGTCTCTCATCTCTCGTATCTTTTTTGTTTCAAAAACTACGACATTTACGACATTTTAAGGAGCAACTAAACGACAATCAAAGCGTTCCCATTTCTCTTGCTTTTTTCATTACTTCAGATCGTGAAAAGATAGTTGTAGTATTTGATTACCTCTCATCTCTCGTATCTTTTTTGTTTCAAAATACCTCGAAAACCTCGAATTATAAGGAGAATCAACCTCGAATATGTTATTTCTCGTTTTATATCACTTGAGAATCTAATCTAAAAAAGATGGATATTCTATATACATGCTCTCTCTCGTAGTTTTTTTGTTTCAAAAAGTCGGGAAACTGTAACATTTTGTTAACAGTTCTCCCTATCAAAAAATGTTAAATAATGCCGTTACGAAAGTCATGATGAATACGGATCTTATTCAAACCTGGTTTTGTTATTTTTAGATACAACTGCTTACCATGTTTTATTTTCCGAACCCAACCCCTAGCAATCACACGGTTGATAAACCTTGAAAAACTGGCACGGGCAATACCATTAGGGGCCTTCCCCTCATGGGTGATCTTGCTCTCTGCTTGTCTGTTGTGCGCCAGTGGATGATTCATAAGTATCTCATGATATGGCTTTCGTTTGAATCGTTTAACACTGTAGTATGGTTCTGTTTCCAGCTCTGGGTAATAGGGAGCTTTGAAGAAACCCACGAGTTGATATAATAGATTGCTTTCGCTATGTGTAAGCCGTGCTTGTTTTTTCCTATCCCGTTCAAGATCACGTATTCGCTTAGTAAATGTATTGTGGTTCTCTAATTGCTCCTGGTCCATGATGGGGCAATATCTACCGAAACAATCACGCATAGACTGTTAATGTGTTAACGTGTTTTAAAACTATCCCAGTTGGTTTATATCAAATGTGTTATAGTTGAATTAAGAGATGTTGAAAAGGAGATGGTAATCTCAAATATTGAACCTTTTCAAATCGTTTTTATTTAACTCTTCAATTCTTTTATCTATCGGTTCGATAATTTTATTCAACCGAGGTATATTTTCCGAAATAATTCTTTTAGCATTAGGATCAATTAAGAATATATTTTTATGTTTGAACACTGATTTATTTAATGAATCAATGAATGCATTATTTATCGCATCATCCCTAAAAGAATATCCGATAATCACGATGAATTTTGAATCTTTATCAGAGATACCTGTTACAAGATCATTCCGTAGATTACAAAGCAGACTGAAATAAGGATCTCTTAAAAAGTATTTTTCAGTCGTTGGATAAATCATTACTTCCCCTTTCATTTCCCCTTCTACAGTTCTATCTCCAGGTTTCACAAACATATCCGTTGTAATTATTTCGCCCTTCTCACAATCATCAGTAATTATCCAGTTAGAAGAACCATGTAGTTTGTACAAATTCCAAAACTTCTTATTTTGTAGTAATTCTAAATCTATCCGATCTCTATCATTAGATAAATTGTTTAACTTCCTTCTCTTTTTTGCACAATATCGTTCAAAACATAGATCATAGTTTGTAGTATATACATCAAGAGCATTATTTTGTTCGATTCTAAAAATGTTAAAAAGATTGTCATATACTTCTACCAATGTGCTTTCTTTTTCTGCAGGTGGAAAATTACAATTTTCTCTGATGATTCTTCGTATCTCCATTGAAAGATAGTGGCATTTCTCTCTTTTTGGACCAAAAGTTATTTCATTTGCTTTTCTTCTATCAGAAATCAACGCAGCAAATGGTCCTGCATTTTTGACCCCCACACTAGGATTAGATAATGCATCTAAACAAGTTAAAATAGCTTCAATATCTGGAACAAATCCAAAACCTTCAACTCTCTTTTTTATTATGTTTAATACGGATGCGTCTATGTACCTTTTTTTAAATTCATTTACGGTAACATCAGTCAATTCTCGCATATCTGGCATATCAAAAGGTTTTGATACCCCAGCGCCCAAAAATAATAATATTGTATCAACCTCAGTCCTTATTCTCACTTTGATATTTAATAGATTGCATAAGAAGTTTTTTCCATTCGTTTAGCATCCCTGTTGTCAACAAAGAATGAATTAACACGGTTATTGACTAGAAAATAAAGACCCGTGTTATTATTTTTTATTTCTTAAAAAAATCACACACACAGGTTAATATTTCTCTTATATTAATTAATAAGGCACCATTTTTAACGGGAGTAGCAACAAAAGTTTGGGGGACATTTCGGGACAAAAGGGACAGTTTTTCCCCAACATGAGGTATAGAAATGAGTGAAAAAGAACAGAAAGGACAACTAACACTTCAAACAGAAATAAAGGAGAAAGTCAATTTTGCTTTCGTTATCCAAGATAGACTATTCGTTATCAATAAATCATTTGATAGCAACGACAAATACCGGATCAGGGAAGCATGGTTGTTCTCTGTTACTGATCTGTTAATAAAAAATTGATGCTTTTAAAATCTCTCTCTTGAACAATAAATCAAAATTAGTAGTATTTTAAACTTTTTAACTTTTTTTAAAAAATCAATCCATAAAACAATTTACATTTTGGTAACTTGTGTTATATTCATAGGGATCACCTGAGAGTCTAATCTAAAAACAATCTAGATTCCTATCATATAAATATATTATGATATTATTAATCAAAAAAAATTTTGACATACAATATTCTCTCTAATAGCCATTTCGGCTGTTTATACATTCATATTTTTAAAATCTCTCTTGAGCAATAAAAAGTATTTTGTCACTCCTGTAAAATATAGTAATTATAACAGAAAAAGCAAGAAAAAAGGCAAGTATACCACAGCTAAGAAACAAATGAACGATTCTAGTATACCATACCAAAAACAAAATTGTATACTTTGGCAGTATGTTACCGTTTTAGATAACGGCGATCAAAACAATAAAACTCTTGGTCTTTCATAACAACTTTTCTAACAGGGAATATCTTATATTTTGTCCAGGTTAAAGAATCTTTTATATCATCGTTAGAAATACGCCAAAGCGCATCACAGAGTTGATCTAAAGTATACAGTGACCATTTATGCTTAGATAAAAAAATTGAGATATGATACAATGTCTCTAAAGATGTTTTCTCAATGCATTCAGATTCGACGTAGCTACATATCCGGTTATAATCCTTGTCTAGTTTGGTGCATTTGTCTTGACTGTTTGATATATCCTGTTTAACTGTGATTAAACTCTGGCGCAACTCTTTATCCTTTTTATTCAACTGGGCTAACTCGTTTTCTTTAATGGATAATGTACCCTGAAGATTATCATAGATGCTGTGTTGCTCTTTCAGTTCACGTGTTAAATCATTTTTCTTGTCGTTTAGTTCTTTTAAATTGCTTTCGTATTCATCTGTTAGCTCTCTTTGTTTCTGTTTAATTGCAATATGCTCATCGTATAGTTCACTGTGTTTGGATCTAGAGACAAACTCTTCATGAAGTTTTTTTTCCTTCTCCTGTAAGGCATCAGGGTCATTAAGCTCCTCATGTTCGCCTATTAGTTCGGCGATTATGAGATCGTTAGTAATTTCCTTATCTGGATACTGGTCTACATATTCAGGTTTTAATTTCCTTAGCATGTTCAGAGTGAAATCATGCACTTTTATCGTTTTTGTCATTGTCATATCTATCACTCCGTAACAATTACAGCCGGAATGAGATCATAATACAACTCAGGTCGATAGGGACTATTCCCCTGTCGTTTGCAGCATTGGAAACTTACATCAAAACCGATTAAATTATTTAGATAGGTTGGATCAATGCCTCGTTGGAAAAAGTACGTATCGTTTCCAATTGCAACTATGGTAAATCCTGAATAATTTTGAGATGGATAATAGCCCATAAAGGGGCCGGATAATTCTGCCTTATCTTCAGGGCTGCAAGTGATCTCACTGATAGACCAGATATACCACAAAAGGCAGATAATAGCCACTATCACAAAGACTATTAAAAATAATTTCATTGGAGCAAGTGCCGAATTGTTTTTAATGAACTGTTTTCTTAACATTTCTAATTCCTCTAATTATATTAATCGCATGTCTACCCTTTGGGCTGTCTATGAGATTGATTTGAAAATGTAAACTAGCCATTATCCCCCTCTAAACGCTCTAAATGCTTGTCAATCAATCGGGTTAATGCTTGGTACTTATTTTCAAAAATCTCTTTGTTAACACCCGTAAACGCCCCGTTAACATCGGTTTCTGCATTAGCTAGATAGTCGTCTATTGCCTGTCGCATTATTTCAGTGATTGGCTTATCATATTGTTTGAGCTTAGCATATAACCCTTCATCAATTCGCAAACCTATCACTTTGCTCATTTAATCAACTCCTTGGCAGTTTTGGATTCGATCTCCTTTTTTAGATCAGAGATTTTCTTCCACTTACCATTAGAAAAATAATATCCTTCAGAATCAATGCAGAATCTCTCATCAGGATAGACCAACAGGATTTTACACACAGGGCAACGTTTTCCACGTCTATTCAGGAATACGGATTTACATCCAGGGCAAAGCATGACGTCATTCTGATAATTCAATCCCATTCGTTTAAATTTACTTCTACTCATTTTTTCACAGCTCCTTAGCAGTGACAAAAAAAGAACTTCCTCGCATTCTCCGTATCTTTTCCCAGTCAACCAAATGTTTGTTACGTTCAGGGTTTTCTTTTAGATAATGAAGTTCACATAAATTTTTGCGCAAGTAATTTCTAGTTGCCTGTCTAAAACAATAATCACATTTCATTTTTTATCAAACTCCAAAAGTTGGAAAAAAGTGGTTTAGCCCTGCACAGGCAATTAACGGAAGGAAAACATACATGTTGTGCAGGGCTTGCAGGGCTGTAGGTATAACCTCTTTTCATTACGTGTGCGCACGAGTCAATAGTTAAAGTATAGAGAAACCCTGCAAGCCCTGCACAGTTCATTATAATTCCTCCTGTTGAGTAGGCTGTGCAGGGTTACCCTCTAAATCTTCATTTTTCCTATTTTTCCAACAAATATATGAATATACCTGTTCTTGCTTCCCATTTATCCTTTTTCGTCCAGGTCTGATATTAGGAATATGCTTGCATAAATCCATCGCAAACATATTCTTAACTGTTGTAGGTAGGTCCTTTTCTTTGCACCATTCAATATATTTACCATAAACATCGTCTTTCAGGAGATAACCAGTTGTATGTGTTGAAATGAACTCTAGAGTGAAACTATAAATCGGATCGCTAAGTGTTTTGTATTGCTCTCGTGTTTGTTCAACTGTTTTGCTGTAACTAAACCCATTGTTTTTGAGTAATCTTTGTAGTCCTTCCATTGCCCAGTTAAAAAGCCCACTGAGTTCTTGAGGTGTTGTTATTTTCTCTAAAATATATGGATCGCATTTTTTACCCTCAAAAGTGTTTGGAAAATTTATTAGTAGCCATCTTCGATAAAAGGCATAACTATCATCATCGGTTCGTGGGAGTGTATTTGCGGAATACAAGAGTTTTGCATAATTTTTAAAGTTGAAACTATCTTGAAACTTTTTTTGTGCATCGATGGTGTCTCCACCAGTAAGGGTTTTGAATTTTCCAGTTTGGTGCAATGCTGCATCACTTATGTCTGATGCTGCATTCAATAGTTTTCCGTATAGTTTGCTACTTGCGAATCTATCATAGGCTAATTCTTGTAATTCTTTATTTGAAACATTTTTTTCTCCTAGAAATGTCTTAATCAAGTCGATACATACAGATTTTCCATTTTTTCCAGATCCTATAAACATGCATGCTTTATGGAATGGATAGTCTCTCAGGAGACAGTATCCTATAAATTCCTGTATTACATTAATATCTTTTTCTTCAACTACTTCTGATATAAATTTTTTTATTTTAGGACAATCGGCATCAGGGTTGTACTCAACTACAATCTCATTAATAAAATAATATTTTGGGTTGTGTGGTATTATTATCCTCATGTTTATGTTATATATCCCATTTAGTAGGTTTATTAGATGCTTGGGTGTGTTAAAAATATCTCGGGATTTGTAGTTTTTATCTTTTATGTGATCCTCGACTTCGTTTTTACCATGTTTACTTGATAGATGCTCCATATAATCTTCAGCAAGTTTCCTAATCAGGTTTTCTCCTTTTGAATGGTATTTTCCATTGTTGTAATAATATATCTCTCTAGTGTCGTTAGTGGTTATAAAATTAAAGTCGTATTCGTTGAGTATTAATTCCCCTAGATTTGGGTATGTTACTCCTGTTTTAACAAAATATTTTTCCCCTTCTTTATTTTTTTTCTCCTGATATTTAAATAGTTTATATTTTTGCGCTAGTTCTCGTTTTAATTTTTTGTGTCCATAGTAGCAGTCATCTATGTTTTCATATGGGCATGTTTCTGCTTGATCTATCCAGAACTCGCAACCGTATCTTTTAGCATCAGATTTATATGCTCCATTTACAGCCTGTTCAATAATATGATTTTCATGTGGTGGGGTGCATTCCTCCATATTGAACTGTTTTATCCTTTTCATCGCCATTTCTTTTGGGATGCTGTTCATAGCAAAGCTGGATGCAATACCATATGTGGTATAGTATCTCATAGAGGGTTTGGTGGTTTTGTTCAATGCTATTTCAACACATCTAGGGTAGCCCCTGGATTTTTCTTTATCATTAACTGTCGGTGTTTGTTTTTTTACGTCAGGTGGTTTTATATTCCATGCCTTTCCCACTTGCTCTTTCATGCGGCTAAATATACTTTTAACATCTTTCTCTTGTAGATCTGGTAAATCTTCTATTTTCTCAATCCCTAAAAAATGATAGTGATCACCGCTTGGATGTAGGCTTGGTGGAGCAACCACATATCCTCTATTGGCCCTGTACTCTATTTTGTATTTAAGTGGTTTTTTTATGCCCCCTGGGTTACTGTGATGTTTGCAATATATGTGATAGCCCTTTCCTGTTTTTACAATCCATGCCCCTGTTTCCGCTATCTTATCGAGATTTAATCCAATGTCTTTTGGTATTTTTTCATCGTCTATGTCTATTACTACCAGGTTATTGCTGACTTCTCCGCATATCACACCTATGTTTTTGAATAATCCTTTATCTAGCCATGTTTGTATTTCTTCTTTGGTTGGCTGTTGTTGATGGTATTTTTCCCATGTACCTATACTAGGTACTTTCAAATCGTTTTTTTTGTTTACTCCTAGTGGGATGATACTGAATCCTTTATCATAATAAAACCAGACCCACTTTTCAATTTCCTCCTTGGCATCTTTTGTATTTTCTTCACCCGTTTCTCTTTTTTTATCTGCTTCTGTTTCAACTTCTCGTGTATGTTTTGTCCTCTGTTCTTCTCGATATTTATCTTCCTCCATTTGTTTTTCTTTGTCATATATTTGTGTTTTTCGTCGATTCTTGGTTTCTTCAGGATACCAATCAGGACATTGTTCTTTTTTGTCTGCTTTTGCTTCAATTTTGGCATATTCAGCATATTTTTCATTTACCCGATCGTTAGCCTCTATATCACCAACAAAAAAGACAGACCCCACTTTATTACCATCAAATTCCTTCAAAACTCTGATTTTAGTAGGCATCGTCACCATCCCGTCTCCTAGCGATTATCTGCAAAATGTTCTTGTCTTGCTTTTTTAGATCATAGGCAAGTCCTGGAAGATCTGCAATTCTGCAATCCGAGTATGAATGAAAATTAACTAGGGTTGTCTGTTTAATAGTCAAAATCCCCCCTTCCTTTGTGGTTGTGCCAGTTCTCAATTTTTATAATAAAATTCTTCCCGATTGTTAATTCACCATCGGCTCTTTTTATAGTGATGGTTGTATCAGTTTCATTAGTAACCATCCCTCTTATTGATCTAGGAATACCATTAGAAATAGAACCATCAACATAAACAATTTTTACCTCATCACCCAGCGCCGGCATGTTGTTAACACCCTTTTCCATGGAGCGTTTCCAACAATAGGTTAAAAAGTTTAGGATCATCGCTCACAACATAAAGCTGATCCAGTGTCATTCCAGTCTCCTTTATTACTCGCTCAGTTTTTGGGTATTTTGATAAAAAGGTCATGCTGTTTCCCTCTCTGAAGTTTTCTTTAGTGGTTTAATTTCAATAGCCTCATTTGAAATGACTTCAACACTGTCTCCATAACTTAGATTGTAATATCTTAACCATGAAATAGGTAAAATTACAGCAAGACTGGTATTGCCAACACGGATGATTTTTCTGTTTTCTTTATGGGGAATTTTAATCACCAAACTATAATGTGAACAATAGTATTATATACTTCCTTCTTTATAACTCTTAAAAGTTTACGAGTTGAAAATATGGTTATGGAAAATAGACAAGGGCTCACTACTGAAGATATTCTTGAAAAACCATGGTATAAAAGTATATTAAATCTTTTAATTGAATTTCAGGATAAAGAATTTCAGGGGGGGAAAGGATTAAAACAAATACATTTTAGATATGTATTAGTAAAAGGGTATAAAAAATCAGATAAAAAACAAGTTCAAAATAATATTAAGGTCTTAAAAATATTCTTTGGAGATAGAATTGATTTTTTAATTGAAAAAGGTCTCATAATTCCAGAATGTATAACATCTAAACAGAATCTTACAAAGTTTCTTAATAAATTGGAAAAATATCCAATAACGGCTATCGAAAAAATAGATAGTAATTCAGATGTAAGATACCATATAAAAAAAGAGTTTTTTAATGAAATGGAAAGAAGAAATAATATTTATGCTCTCAATTTTTTTCCACAAAACCAGATGATATCTTTCAATTTTGGCAAAAATATGGAAGAATCGCACAGAATTCATACAATCTATGGGTTGTCAGATAAAACATTCCAGGAACTTTTCAACGATGAAGATAGAAAAACCGTAGAAACCTACCTCAAAAAAATTGATACAATTCTAGATAGTATTAAAGATATTAGAATTAGTCGGCTCGACGATGAGATAAATAGAAGATTATATATCTTTTATAAATCTACAAAAAATGATAAAATCAAAAATTTCATTAAAACAAAAAGCTTTCTTCTTATTAATTTTTTTTATAATGGTATTGCTAAAAATGAAGTAATATCAGGAAATTTAGATGTTCTTCATTCAAAAAATAAATTTATTCTTACGTATATATATGGATATTATTGTTATGAATCTGAGCCTTTTTCGATAGAAACAAGAAAGAATATTGAAAAATTCATAACGGTTTTAGATTCAATAGAAGAAAAAGAATTCTGTAAAGTTTGGAACGAGACTTTTTTAGGAAAAAATTACAATTTTACAGTTGCTGATATTGAAGAAATATTAGACTGGGGGTGGGACAATATGGATCTCTTCGAAATGTTTTTTCCTGTAGATATGTCTTATTCACGATATGATAGATATCTTGGCAATCCATTAGGAATATCAAAAGATGCAGAAAATGATTATCCTATATATAGAAAACTATTTTGTATAAATTGTACGAGTGATTTTAATAAACAATTGAATGAAGAATCTAATGAAAATTAGTATATCTGTTTTTCTTTCTTTTTTAATTCCAAGACTTTTTTTACCTTATTTCTTCTTTATCCCGTTTGCCTTCTCTATCTTTTCTAATCTCATTTCTATAACCTGGGCTTTAAGCTCCTGCATTGTTCTTTCTAAGTTACTGATCTGCATGTCTTTCTCTTGAAGTTGCGTATCAAACTCTTGTAGTTTTTCACTTTGATCCTGGGGTGATTCAAAAATAGCGAGAAAATGACTACCTGCCATATATTCTTGGTCTAACCATTCCTCCGTTTTATAATCATAAGTTTGCTCCAGTTCACTAACTTGGTTCATAAAAAACACAGCTAAATTCTTATTGTATTTACTGTAGTTGGTAAGAAAAAATTTCCTAAGAGAGTGGATAGTTCGTTTATGCCTATTTTTTAAACCAGAATCATCGATTTCGTCATATCCTGATTTTTTTATCATTGTATTCCAGATCCCCTGCATAGTATGTGGGGAAAAAGGAAAAAGCCGTTTTTCATTATTTGCTCTTTCCTCTAGTTTTTCTTTACTGATAGGAATTACATGTCCTACGTTTATAGTTCTCAAATATGCTCTTTTAATGATTTTTTTTCTGACTTTCAAATATTCTAGAACAGTATCTTTAGCTTCAGGAGTGATTCGTGTTCTACCTTGTTTTTTGTTTTTCGAGCTAAGAGGCATCACTCTTATCCTAGGGCATTGGTAATCAAGTTTTATATCATTCATCTTTAGATTACATAATTCTGATAATCGTGTCCCTGATGTGGCAAGTACCGTGAAAAATGCTTTAGCCCTAGCATCTGGTGAGTGCATAAGTATATTTTTTAGCTCGTGTGGTGTTGATACTATAACCTCATTTAACGGGGCATTTCCTGGTTTTAATTGTTTTATTTCCTTCCAAAAAACCTGATCTAGGTCAATCCTGTTTTTTACGAGTATTCCCCTCAAAGAAGCAATGTCTCCAGAGATAGTTTTCGGGGCATATTTCTTTTTTAGTTCTATTACCCATGCTCGTATATCTTTTTCATATCGGTCTGTAGTTTGTATTTTTTTTTTGGCTGCATTAGTCTGATGTCTTTTATGTAATTATCTAAGTTTTCTTTTGGATGTGTTTTATTTAACCATTCAACAAATTTTTTTAAACCTGTTCTGTAACCTTTTTTTGTATTTTTTGGTAATCCTTCTAAAAAGCTTGTTATTTTCTCAGAATTTAGTATTTCGTTCATTTTTTCACCAACTCGTATCTACTTGTCAATATTTAAATGTATTCATTGTACGCTTAAACATACAAGCATAAACGAGATTGTATTACTTAAAACAGATATAAGCATAAAGAGAAAAATTGAGGAAAAAATCGGCCTGAAAGGAATGTTTGTTCAATAAAGAGCACATTACCTCTAGAATCAACGAAGAATAGTAAAATAATATGGGAAAAATCTAGAAGTGATCATTCATTTTTATACTCTTTTAAATCACCCAATACTCTCTTCCAATCCATAATTTCTCTGCATTTTCCGCAATATCCATTGTACGCTTCATAGTCGAACTTACTCATCTCTTTACTGCAATATTTGCATTTGTACTTGTTTTTGTTCATTTCACCCATCGGATTAAAAATTCATAACGTCTATTTCCTTATAATCCTATTTCCATATTTTAAAGTAGCAACTGGGGAAAAAGTATCTTTTGGATAATATCTGCAGATAAACAATAGGTTATACCCACTTATCGACTTCCATACAATCCCTTGAATCAAAACCATTTGAATTGCATTTTTTTAAATAATGGTCAAAATTACCCTTCCAACAATTATTAAAATGAATAAAGTATTTCTATAGTAAAACGAATTACGTCAACAATAAACTCAAAAATTGGAGGATAAAAACTATGAACAAGCTTGGTGAACTTAGCGAGAAAATTAAGATACTTAAAATGGCACGCGATATTCTACAGCAGGAATATTCCCAATCTGAGTTTCATAAAAAGAAAGAGGCACATCCTAATTCAACTGTCCCTTCAACACCAGAAGATGAGAAAATTTACAAACTTTTAAATGCTATACAACAGCTCGAGTTGTATGTTAAAAAGTTGCAGGGTGAACAATTCGATCTATTGAAAGAACAGGGAAACAAATAACATCTTATGTTTTTTATATGATATTTCTCCTGATGCCAAACATGGATTTTATCAGAACGATAACAGGAATTATTTCAAGCCGTCCAATCCACATGTTAAAAATAAGCATTATCTTTGCAATGGGTGACATTCCGATCGCGGTTATTCCAGTTGAAAGACCAACATTTCCTTGAGCTGAACACACCTCAAAGATTACATTCCCTAGAGTTTCATTTGGGAATATGGTAGCTATACTGAGCACGCCTACGGCCAATAATATAACCCACATAAATGAAATAATGGCTGCTTCGTTGATTAAATCCATAGCACTTTCTTTTGACAATGGTTTATCGCCAAGTTTGTGAACAAAAACCCTTCGGGGTGTTGAAATAGCTCGTTTTATTCTCCAGCCAGCTCCTTTGTATAGCAATACAGCCCTATAGAGTTTTATTCCTCCAGCAGTCGATCCTGCTGCCCCGCCAATAACCATAGCCATAGCAAGTATCAATTTTGCAGATTCTGTCCACCCTGCTATATTTTCCACCGATGCAAATCCCGTACATGTTAGTGCGGATATGAATTGGAAACCAGATTGACCCAAGGATCTAGAGACATCTCCCCCATACATTTCTAGATTAACGAGAGTTAATCCTATGACTCCAAGAATAATCAGTGCAATCATTGCCTTAAGCTGAGCATCAGACAAGAATTTTTTTATTCTGCCCTGGAGGAGATCATAGTGAGCAGCAAATGCAATCGCTCCAAATATCATGAGGATAACAACAGCCATCTGGCTTACTGATCCAAAACCAGTGATGCTACTATCGGTAACCGAAAAACCACCTGTTGCTATTCCTGTCATAGCATGGTTAAGGGATTGCCAGGGATCCATGCCGTTAGAAGTTACAATACCAATAATAATTAGAGCAACTATCCCTATTATAGTATAAAGCAAAAATATCCACCAGATAGTTCGTACAGTCGAAATTATAGAAGGATGTGTTTTTTGATCGCGCGCCTCACCCTTATATAATACGAAGGAACCAGTTCCTGGCCTTGCAAAAATAGATAGGGTCAAAACAATAACACCTACTCCACCTACCCACTGAATCAATGAACGCCAAAACTGCAGTGTATATGGAAGCAGTTCTTCATTGTCCACCATAGTTAGACCAGTACCAGTCCATCCTGACATCGACTCAAAGAAAGCTGAAAGGGGATCCATACAAGACAGCGTGGTTGTATTGTAAGGTATAAGCCAGAAGGGAATGCTACCAATAACTGAGATGAAAAGCCACCCAAAAGCAGCAGTTACCATCGCGCTTTTAAAGTTAGCAGGTTCGGCATCTTTAAAAATGTAGAATAATGGGAACCCTGTTCCAAAAAATACAGCTGATGTTACAAGAATATAGCCTATTGCATCAAAAGGGCTGTTGGACCCATATTCTCCAAAATAAAGTGGAACAACTAAAGCAATTAGGGTCACAAACCCCATGATCATAAATAGGGCCCCTATATCTCTAAGGACAGTTCTAATATCGCTCATGCTTCCTTTATTTCTCCTTACCAATCCAACTCAAATTTTTATAAACAATAAACAACAACTACTTATATTTATTTAATTTTGTACACAAATAGAGCTTAATTAAGATATTAAAAAATATGGGTGTATTCTAAAAAAGTATATATACCAGAATAAAATAATTATATATAAACTTAACCCCACTAAGCGTGTTAATGATTTACATAGCGATCTTTATGTGAAATCAGTGTAAGAAACTTTAAATTTTTATTTCCCCGAATCGTTTTTCATATTGTTCCAATTGTTCCTTAAACAAATTTGTAAATAATTTAAAGTTTATAGGGTTAACATAAATTCTAACTCCCTCAAAATGTCCGTCATCTTTTGGAGGTTGTGCAAAAAAATCTAACGAAAATTCATATTGACTAGAAAGCATTTTTACTCCATTGGAATAGAATGTATCTCTAAGATCAACTGGAGTTTTATCTACATCCCACTTTATATCATTTACATTTTCTTTCTTTAATTTATTCTTCTCCATTTTCCTTTCTCTCCTGTATTATCCGGTGGAGACCAAATTTGTTCTCCATGTTCAACTTCCCCTTTAATTAGAATAGTTTTTTTGCTTCCATGAATTCCAACAAATTCAAAATGTTGCTTTAAAAATTCGATTGATTTTATACCTTCTCCCCTAAATATAATAGGTTCGTTGCTTCCCTGAATTCCAACAAATTCAAAATGTTGCTTCTGAATTTCGGTTGGTTTTAAATCTCCATGTAAATGCTTTAATAAATGAGTTTTTAATTGAACAATATTTGCTTTTAATAAATCTCTATAAATCGGATTTAATTTATAATTAGATTTGAAAACTTTTTCTTCATCAGTCCAATATGATTTTGTTCTTCTAATTAAGCCGTAATTTAAAAGGACTTTTAAATGTTGACTCAGAAGATTTTTTGGGATACCGAGTGTTTCTTGTATTTCAGAAAATCTAAGTTCGTCTTTACTCATTAATAAACTAGCTATTGCAATTCTATTTTCATTAGACATTCCTTTTACAAATTCTTTAAATCCAAAGGGGATCCTGCTAGCCCATTTATTAACCCTATTTTCTTTTGATTCCATATTGGTCACTTTTTTATGACCTTAATATGTTAGTTATCATATATAAACATTTTTAAGTTTGAAAAAGTTACACAAATTAATATGATCCCAGGTATAATGAGACCTTTAATTGTTATTTATGGTTCATATGGTGTAGGAATTAGGGGTGATTGTGGTAATCATCTGCAAAGAATTGTGGATATTGGTAGAAGGGATTTAAGATTAGCATATCTTGAAAAAAGCATTGTGGCAGATCTAGATTTTCATATCGACCCACCAGACACTAATTCAACAGAATATATGTTTTGGGTTATGGAAAAGAGCAATCATTATTTGGAAGTATCAGATTTTAATGCAATCATAATTTTACAGGGATGTGATAATTCAACACCTCTTCGGGAGGCTGAATATGCGTTGGATCATGGATATGAATCAAAAACTATGATAATTTTTGAAAAGAGAAAATATGAGGGTGAAAGAAGTGCCTGTTCATTATATACTCAAGCCACATGGAGAAATAAATTTCAAGACATACCAATTGCATTTATTGAGTATGATGATTTTAAATCAGTATGGAACATAATAATGGGTAAATTTTTGTCATAATGGCCGACTATGCTCTTCTCCATATCAATAATGCTTACAAACCCTGTTTGTATCTGTGAAACATAGGGGTGAAAGAGTAAAAAGTACCGTTTAAGCGATTATATACTAAATTGAGTGTTAATTTAGTATGCACGACTAAAATAAATATTTTAGTCATTATCCCTCCTTATTCCCTCCGAGAGAAAAGGGTTATTTTTAACTCACAGTAACTATTTATTCTTACAAATGATTTGGAAAACAGAAAGATATGCAGAAGGATGAGGTTATACAGTTACACATGTTTTTACTTCAGCTGAGAGCACAGCTAGCGCATATGATGGAGAAGGATACCTTGCAAGCATTTTTACCCTATGATGAAATGAATATTCTTCCACAACAAATCCATATTATTTGCCAATAGGAATTATATTCAATATCTTTAGCAGATTTAATCGCCTTTTTTTAAAAGTTTTTTGTTGGTGTTCAACCATATTAAGCAAATTTTAGTTCTAGAAAATGTAGATTCACTCCAATTCTTTCAATTTCATAAAGATATTTAGTTCCGATGTGCTTTTTAAAATCCTCAATATATAAAGTCGTTTTACTTCCAAGTTCCTTACCTACCATCCTGATGACTTCCCGAATTGCTTTGCCAAGCTTGTGCGATTCAACATTGTTTATCTCAGGCATAATACTGATAGCATTTGCACCTTCTGCATATCGTGATTTATCTATCT